>NZ_JBQKIK010000002.1:0-215002 GCF_052117805.1 Bilifractor sp. LCP21S3_F8
CCCGTTACGGACCGGTCAGAAGGATGTCAAGATTTGGTAAGGTTCTTCGCGTTGCTTCGAATTAAACCACATGCTCCACCGCTTGTGCGGGTCCCCGTCAATTCCTTTGAGTTTCATTCTTGCGAACGTACTCCCCAGGTGGAATACTTAATGCGTTTGCGGCGGCACCGACAGGGCTTCCCTGCCGACACCTAGTATTCATCGTTTACGGCGTGGACTACCAGGGTATCTAATCCTGTTTGCTCCCCACGCTTTCGAGCCTCAACGTCAGTTGCCGTCCAGTAAGCCGCCTTCGCCACCGGTGTTCCTCCTGATATCTACGCATTTCACCGCTACACCAGGAATTCCGCTTACCCCTCCGGTACTCTAGCCATGCAGTTTCCAAAGCAATCCGGGAGTTGAGCCCCCGCCTTTCACTTCAGACTTGCACCGCCGTCTACGCTCCCTTTACACCCAGTAAATCCGGATAACGCTTGCCCCCTACGTATTACCGCGGCTGCTGGCACGTAGTTAGCCGGGGCTTCTTAGTCAGGTACCGTCGTCTTCTTCCCTGCTGATAGAGCTTTACATACCGAAATACTTCTTCACTCACGCGGCGTCGCTGCATCAGAGTTCCCTCCATTGTGCAATATTCCCCACTGCTGCCTCCCGCAGGAGTCTGGGCCGTGTCTCAGTCCCAATGTGGCCGGTCGCCCTCTCAGGCCGGCTATGGATCGTCGCTTTGGTGGGCCGTTACCCCGCCAACTGGCTAATCCAACGCGGGTCCATCTCATACCACCGGAGTTTTTCACACCGTACCATGCGGTACTGTGCGCTTATGCGGTATTAGCAGCCGTTTCCAACTGTTATCCCCCGGTATGAGGCAGGTTCCCCACGCGTTACTCACCCGTCCGCCGCTCAGTCACTCAAAAATCATTCCGAAGAAATCTTCTTCAGTGCTTCGCTCGACTTGCATGTGTTAAGCACGCCGCCAGCGTTCATCCTGAGCCAGGATCAAACTCTCATAAAAAAGATTGATTCGTTCAGAATTAACACTTGGCTAATTCATCCCTTTTTACTGTTTTAAAGGATCGTAATCAATTCATGTATCGTTCATCTGAACGTTACATTCATGAATACTCATCGATCGTTCAAACAAAAATTTTATAAAACTTCATTTGAATTTTCGAGGATGTGTTTTACTGTTCAGTTGTCAATGTTCATTCTGTGTTACTTCTGTGCTGTCGCTGTATTTCGGCGACAAATGGTACTTTAACACCGTACGGTATAAATGTCAACCATGAATTGTAGATTTTTGAAAAAAAATTTTATCACTGACATTTCCCTTAAATATGCGTTTTTCACCCGGCTTCCCAACATACCGCATCTTATTGTATCTATTGTCTGCGTAATTTGGACATTTGTTGGCATGACCACACCGCAAAGACAAACACACCGGTGAGACTTTTTTCTCAACCGGCGTTACCGGCTTCAATCCTGTTCGTATACAACAGGCCTTACCTGAATAATCGATCTGCTCCCTCGATGTGTCAGCCTCTTCTCGATCCAGCCAGTGAACTACTCCGACTTATAGAAGTCGGAGCTTCCTGTTTAAACCACTAATTCCAGTCCTTTCAGCCTTCGTTCCAGATTCGCTCTTACTCTAGATTGAGTTTCCTGTCGAGAACGATCCAGGTAACGATACTATAAATTGCAATTATCACAATACACCCGAGCAAAACGGACACCTCCGCTCCGATCGATCCCATCGCGCGGTATATATTCGGAAGATTACCCGTTACGAAAAGCCCGCTGCCCAGAATGGCCATTATGATCAATTCCAGAATCTCAAATCCTATATACGTCAGAACCGCACCGATGATTCTGTGATCCGACCATAAATGTCCGATGGATATGGCCGCATATATCCGAACGATCGCCGCAACAGTCGAAGCAATCACGATTAGAACTCCCAGCACAATAGTTGCCGTATACGGCGCCGCCGCTTCAAAAACCTTTGAGACGATGCTGCTGATTTCGATTTTCTCCACTTCCTCAGAAAAAGACGGGATCAGGAAAAACGGAATGACCGATGCAGCTGCCACGATTACGCTGAACAGGCTCCAGATAACAGAAGAAATAACCTTCGCCCAGATCAGGCTTCCCGTTCCCGTCGGCAGGGAAAACATCAGATATCCCTCCCGCCCCAGAAGATTTGTGTAAAAACGCCCTACAGAGAGAATAATCGTAATAAGGAACACGGCCACAATCAAAAGTACGAGTATAATGGTAAGCGCAACAGATCCGGCCGCACCTTCCGGAGCCGAAAACAGACGGAAATCAATGCCCAGCAGTACCGCAACCACTACGATCGCCAGATAAACCGGAAACAGGATCCTTCCAAAAGCTTTCATTTCATAACCGATTAACTTGCTCAGCATGCGAATACCTCCCTGAAATAATCATCGATACTTCTTCCCGTTTCCGCGCGGAGATCATCTGCGTTCCGGTGAAGAAGGACTTTTCCGTTTTGAAGAAAAATCACCTCATCCAAAATCGATTCAATATCTGTAATCAAATGTGTAGAGAGCAGAACCAATCCGTCCTCGTTATAGTTTTCCAATATTGTATGAATAATGTAGTCCCTCGCCGCCGGATCCACGCCGGCAAGCGGTTCGTCCAGCAGATATACCTCTGCCTTACGGCTCATGCACAAAATCAGCTGCACTTTTTCCCGGGTCCCCTTCGACATCTTTTTAAAGTTCAAATTGTAGTCGATTTCCAGCTTATCCATCAGATTTTCAGCCTTAACCCGATCAAAATCGTCATAGAAGGCTTCAAAGAAATCCAGCAGTTCTTTTACCTTCATCCAATCCGGAAGAAAATCCCGGTCCGGAAGGTAGGAAACAATTTCCTTTGTTTCCTTTCCCGGCTGCAATCCGTGAATTAAGAGCTCTCCGGACGTCGGCGTAAGCAGACGCTCAATCAGCTTGATGAGCGTCGTCTTTCCACTTCCGTTCGGCCCCGCCAGCCCGATGATTCTCTGTTTCTCCAGAGACAGGTTCACTCCATTCAGCGCGACCTTCGCCCCATATTTTTTTACCAGATCCCTGCATTCTATTTCTGCCATTATTTTTCTCCTTACATCCTTTTCTATGAAAAATAAATATGATTTTCATTCACTGCTCTTATTAACATTCTCATCTTCCTGTGGTCTCCACCGGCTGACTTCAGAAATGATTTCCTCTCTTGTCATACCAAGCCGCGAAAGCTGTGTGAACAATTCCTCCACATACCTCTCACTCAGGCTGCTTCTTAATTCCTTCATCTTCTCCTCATCCTCCGTCACAAATCTTCCGCTTGTCCGCTGTGTATAAAGCAGCCCTTCCTGCTCCAGCTGCGTCATCGCCCGCTGCATCGTATTCGGGTTCACCCCTGCCTGCGCAGCAAGGTCTCTGACCGAAGGCAGCTTGCTTCCCGGCGGAAGCAGTCCGCCAGCAATCCGGGTTTTTATTCCTTCCATAATCTGAAGATAAATCGGAATACCGTTCTTAAATTCCCATGCCATCTGTATAACCACCTCCCTACGGGCTTGCAATCATCTCTTTCGCATGTCTGTATTAGTTTCTTAGTACACTAGAACAATATCACGAGTTCTTATCTGTGTCAATAGATTAATACAATATGACAAAAAATAATTTCAACATGATTCTACATGCAGACAAACATTCATTTTTGTTCTTTGTAAGAAGCAGTACACATCTGAAGATTCCGCGGTATTTTCCATCATATCGAGTAGGAGAAAGTCTCCAGTGGAGACTTTCGTCCTCTCACACCACCGTGCGTACCGTTCGGTACACGGCGGTTCATAAGTTTTCAGCTACTTTCAAATACTGGGAGAGCATGGACGGATAGCCCAGCTTTTCCAGTATTTTATTTGTCAGCACAGAGCGGAGCATTTGTGCCGCCCGCCATGTGCCTTTACGACAGTTTGCCAGTTCATGTACACGCCATTCCTCTAAGTGCAATGCCCTGAAAATCCGGTAGCGGGTTCTCACCCGCTTCCACTGTTTCCAGTACACCGCCCGGATTCTTCTGCGAAGCCACTCATCTGTCTTTGCCATCAGTGCCCGCATATCCGCATATCGGAAGTAATTCATCCAGCCGCGGACATAGTCCCGCAGCTTCTGTTCCCTCTCCGGATTGCACCACCGATTGCCTCTGCACGTCAGTTCTCTGAGTTTTTTCTGCATTTTGGCTTTCGACCTCGGGTGTAATCTGAGCCTGCATTTCCCTTTGAATCGGTAAAACCCATAGCCCAGATATTTCACCCTGCTGATGTGTGCCACTGTCGTCTTCTGGAGATTGACTTTCAGAAATAGTTTCCCTGTGATGAATGGGACGATATTTCCCAGCGTGCGTTCCGCGCTTTTCCGGGATTTGCAGAAGATCATGCAGTCATCCGCGTATCTGACAAACTTGTGCCCGCGGCGTTCCAGTTCTTTATCCAGCTCGTTTAGCATTACATTTCCGAGTAATGGACTCAGAGGTCCGCCCTGAGGCACACCTTCTTCTGTTGCGTGAAAGCCGCCGTCTTCCATGACCCCGGCATTCAGGTATTTGTGTATCAGCGATATGACACGTCCGTCCCTGACTGTCCGCGACAGCACCTCTATGAGTCTGCTGTGGTTCACGGTATCAAAGTATGACGCTAAATCCATACTCACTACATACACATAGCCTTCGTCCGCCAGACTGAGGCACTTCCTCAGGGCGTCATGACATCCTCTTCCCGGCCGAAACCCGAAGCTGTTGTCCGAGAACTGCTTCTCGTATATTGGCATGAGCTCCTGCGCAATCGCCTGCTGGATCACACGATCCACCACCGTCGGTATTCCAAGTTTCCTGACTTTGCCTTTCTCCTCCTTGGGGATCTCTACCCTGCGGACTGGGTTGGGCTTGTATTTCCCCTCCCGCAGCTGCCGGATAAGTGCGCTCTGGTTCTCTCTCAGGTAGGGCAGAAGTTCATCCACCTGCATTCCATCAATCCCGCCTTTGCCCTTGTTCTTCTTCACCTTCAGGTACGCCTTATTCAGGTTGTCTGCGCGAAGAATGATTTCCAGCAGGTTGTCCGGTTGAAAGTATCTGCTGATGCTGTCGTCATCCGCAATCCTCCGATAGTCCGGCACTCCTGTTTCCTTTCCCTGTTCTGCAGGTATCACACGCAGGTAGTCTTCGATATGAAGTTGTCTGCCGTTAAGTCTGTCCTCGGTTGCCAAGATTTGCTGCATCTCCTTATGTGGAGCCCTTTCCGGTTTACGTACGTTTGCCGGTCTTGTATTACGGCTCCTGCTGACTTCTCACGGTAAACCTTATTTCGACCGTATCCGCGAGTATTATGTCGCATTGGATACGTCCGTGAGACCTCCCCGGGTACTCACACGTTCTTTCCCACTTATGACTGTCCCATATACTGCTGGCGCTCCGTGCAGTTATTGGACTTTGACTTGCTTGGCAGTCTCATCCGCGCTTCACAGCCTGATGGGCTTCCTGTTCGTCAGCCCAGTGGTTTGCTTACAGCTTCCTTCAGATTCCATCTCGCGGTGGACACCCTTGCTGTTCGGCTATCCCCTTCCCACTGCCGGGCGGGGTCGGGACTTTCACCCTTTGGAACGTGCGCCCGCCGGGCGCACCAACGAGATAAAACACGCTGCGCGAGTTTTATCTCGTTATCGCGACGCTCGCCGCACACGAATACTTCGCATTCGGCTGCGGCTCACTGTTCGCGTAAAAAAAGACCTCTGCAGTATCCGCCTGAGGTCTCCTGAATCAAATGCTTTCTATTCTCTTTTACTTTTTCCTTTCCACTTACTGCGGTTGCGCAAAACGAAACTACAAACAGAAGCACGATGCTGCTTTTCCCAAAGAAAAATGCAATCACGTACAATAAACCTGTGGCAAGCTGCGTCATCATCAGTGCTCTGTGGCCGGACGTGAACTACTCCGACTTCTATAAGTCGGAGTAGTTCACCCGGAGAATTCTCAGGTAATACTTTTGAGCATGCGGGCAGGTACGCCCCCAACAACCGTGTTTTCAGGTACATCACGCACTACAACCGCACCCGCTGCGACAACAGAATTATCTCCAATGGTTACTCCCCTGGTAATCACTGCATTTGCACCAATCCAGACTCTTTTTCCAATATGGATAGGTGCGGGATGCATCTGATGTCTTTTTTCCGGGTTGAAATCATGGTCCAGTGTTGCAAGCACAACTCCTGGCCCGATCAGGGCATCATCGTCAATAAAAATTCCGCCCTGATCCTGAAATTTACAATCAGAATTGATGAAGACGTTTTTTCCTACTGTAATATTCTTTCCAAAATCCGTATAAAAAGGAGGAAACAGCCCAAATCCCTCTCCTACCGGTTTTCCGATAATTTTGGAGAAGAGCTCCGCGATTTCTTCCGGCTCATGAAAACTGGTATTTAATTCCATGGTCAGCTTCTGGGATTCGCGGCTATAGTAACGCATAGTCTCTATAGCCTCCTGATTTTCGCCAATGGTATCGCTGGTTTTAAAGTACTCAATAAGCTTGCTTAGTCCCATCAATATTCTCTATCTCCTTCATTCTGTGATACTTCTGCTTCTCCCGATACATCCACTGATCCGCAATTGACCTGAGCTTCTCCGGATCGTTTCCATCCCTGGAAGAAAGCGCATATCCCGCACTAATACTGACATAAATCAGATGACTCCCCACAACAACCGGCTCCTCAAAAAAGGCTTTGATGCCCCGAATGATGTCCCGATATCCGTCCTCCGTAAAATCATCTGTTACAAGAACAGCAAATTCATCCCCGCCAAGCCGATAAGCTGCATATGGCACCGACGCAGAAAGCCTCTTAGCCACCTCCACCAGAACATCATTACCGGTCTGGTGGCCATATTGATCATTGATCTTCTTGAAGCAGTTGAGATCGATATAAATAATTCCGAATCCGCATCCGTCCGAAGCTGCCTTTGCGGCAGCGGCAGCGGCATCTGTGCCGAACCTTCGTCCGTTTAACAACATGGTAAGACTGTCATGCTCTGACATCGACACAAGCTTCTTCCGATCCTCCGAAATCATCAGCACCAGATATACCAGCACCGTGATCAGAACACAGATTACCGTGCCGAAATAATAGTAATTTTTCAAGGAATCGGTAACCTGCCAGCCTTTTTTCGGCGTCACATCCAGTCGCCAGGTGCAGCCACCATTTACAAAGGAAACCGTCTCAGGCTTCACCAGGTATCTTTTTGAAGAATTCACCAGATGATATTTTGTTTCCAGCGGATTTGTCTTATACAGGTGGTAATCATATCCGAAGGAACTCAGGGAATTCAGCGCTGCCTGAAATGCCTTGGAAACACGGATAATCGCAATGGTAAAGCCCCAGAAGTGCTTCTTCCCGTCCTGCCCGTACAGATAAACAGGATTCCGCACCACGATACATGAATCGCCCTGCTTCATCTCTATCGGCCCCTGAACCACAATTGCGCCAGATGTTTTGGAATACTCACATATTTCCTTTGTTTCCTTATCCTGGAAAAGATCTTTCTTATCCGAGTATCCGGCATCCTCAGGATATGTCTCCTTGACGATTCCATCCGGAGCCAGCTGCAGGCAAGCCACTTCATTACGGCCGTACAGCATATTCCTGGAGATCATGGTAAAATTCCGGATTTCTCCACTGTTGCTGTCCTGCAGCAGTAATTTCAGCGTCTGCGTGATATCCTTGCACTGATCAATGTCTGCGTTAAGCTCGCTTATCCGTGCCTGCTCGCTCAGACGACACATCTCTCTCATCTGTGCTGCGGATTTTCTGCGTACCGCCCCGATAAAGAGCCATAATGTAGCTGCACATAGCAAAAAAACGATACCGGTAATGATCCACCTTTTGCGGAGTGCGCTCCCCTTCATCTTTGTCTTTTTGTCCAAAATTTTCTCCTTCTGCGCAAATATATTAGTATATAGTAACATATTTTGTCGCAGAAAGCACGAATTAGAGAAAAAACAGCGTGTAATTTTCAGATACGACATCATCCTCTGTAAAACGCCATCTAAAGCCTCTTTTTCAGGCCCATTTTCGCGGCTTTTCGGGCATTTCAGGGCACGAAAAAACCGCCTGATGAAATCAGACGGTTTCGGTCTGCGGAAGATGGGACTTGAACCCACACGGTATTGCTACCACAAGATCCTTAGTCTTGCTCGTCTGCCAGTTCCGACACTTCCGCATCTATTCATTTTGCTGTCGCCGTTGTTCTCGCCGACAACGAATATTATAATAGCACCTGTACCCGGATTCGTCAACAGTTTTCTTGAAATTTATGAGAAAAAATTTTAGTTTTTTCTCGCGCCCGCCATCTGACCTTCTCAGCATAACAGCGGTCCGGCGAGAAACGCTGCCGCCTCACCGATTAATCAACAGTCTACTCGGACTCTGTGGCTTTGGATACCATTCTCACCGGTCTCTTTACCATGAAGTACCACACCGCCTGGCTGATCACCAGTGCTACCAGAAAGCCGCCGATCACGTCAGACGGGTAATGAACCCCAAGATACATCCTTGAGTACGCGACAAGCGATGCGAGGATCACAAGGGGTATCCCCTCTTTCCGTGGCAGCATGTGTACAGCCGAAAGCGCTACGGCAAAGCTGTTCGCCGTGTGTCCTGACGGGAAGGAGTAGTCCGTCGGCAGTTTTCCGATCGGCATCAAAAAGTCGAAGGCATTAAAGGGTCTTATACGCGCAAAGATCAGCTTCATCATCAGATTGACAACAATTGCCTCGATCACGAGTGAAACCGCAGCCACCTTACCCGCATCCCTTGTCTTCCGAAATACCAGCAGAAGAATCGTCAGAATGAACCAGCCGAAAAAACCGAAGGCACTAATTCCCTGCATAATCGGTGTCATCCACGAAAAGCGCAGGTGATCCCGGAAGAATACCAGTACCCTCACATCCATTGCCGTAATTGATGAAATCATTCTTATTTCCTTTCTTCTTTTAACCGGAAACCCGCCAGGACACGCGGCCATTCGTCCTCCCGCCATTACAACGAACCACAACACAGCGGACATCGCGATCTCACGAAAAAATGGCGACCTCTGTGCAGCGGGCATCGCGATCTCACGCGCGCATCGCGATGCATATACGACAGCCACGCCGCGGCTCCGTCTGGCTCAGATAAGCTTCATAATGTCATGCACCGTTATATACGCAATAAATACCAGCAACGCCATCAGGCCATAGAAGTTGATATTTTCCTCGATCTTGCGGTTAACCGGCTTCCTGCGTATGCCTTCGATAAGCATCAGAAGGAGTCTTCCTCCGTCAAGTGCCGGAAGCGGAATCAGGTTCATGAATCCTAGAGAGACGGATATCATGGACATTACGCTCAGGAGCGTGAGGAGAGCCGCTGCCGGCGATACCTCTGCCGCTGCCGCGCTGTAGGTGTCTCCTACCGTTTTGACGATTCCCACCGGTCCGGACATGTCATTGATACCAAAAGTCCCATTCAGCATCCCTGCCAGCGACTTCCAGGCCATCTTGATCCAGAAAATCACCTCATAAAAGGAGTAACGGATTACACCAAAAAATCCCTGCTTTACGCGGATCGACTGATACGAAAAATTCAATGTGGCAGTAACGGTCTTTTCCGGAGTTACCGTCACCGTTCCTTCTTTACCGTTTCTCTCATAGGTGATTTTCACGGGAGACCCGTCCAGAGGATGCTCCTCCAGATAATTGCTGATATCCTCCGTACTGCGAACCTTCGTCCCGTTCAGTGCAGTTACAATATCACCCATTTCAAGGCCTGCCTTCCGGGCGGCTGTTCCCTTGTTCACCATGGTCAGCTGAAGGCCGCTTCCGTCTTCCGCCTCCTGCCAGTGAATTCCGAGCAGGTATTTTGTCTGTGATGACGGCTGATAATTGATCCGGACGTTCTTTCCGTCCCTCCTTACGACAAGCGCGATCTTATCTGTCGGAATCTCCTTCATCAGAAGATCCATATAGAAATCCCTGGAATTTACGATCCACTCTCCATTGTAGGATACGATTTCATCCCCGGCGCGAAGACCCGCCTCTGCCTCCGGTGTGCCGGACGGAACCTCCGCGACTACTGCCGGGTCCGCTCCCGTTGCCCCGACGATCACAAGAGACAGCAGAAATGCCAGAATAAAATTGAAGACGGGTCCTGCCGCGACGACGAGCGCCCTCCTCCACACCGGAGCGCCGATGAAGCTGCCGGGGATCTCCTCTCCTTCATCTTCATTCAGCATCGCGCAGGATCCTCCGAAGGGAAGAAGGCGCCACGCAAAGACCGTTCCGCTCTTTTTGCTTTTGAACGACAAAATCTTCGGTCCCATGCCGATGGCAAACTCTTCAACAACGATGTGATTTTTCCGCGCCAGGATAAAATGGCCGAACTCATGAAAAAGAACGACAAGTCCCAGCACCAGGATTCCGATGATATATTTCAATACGTTTCCCCTATATTATCTGTACCATTCTTCCGAGATCCGTCTCCTCGTCTCTGCCTCAACGCCGAGTATCTGCCCGAGATCCGGATTCTCAATCGTTCTGTGTCTGTTCATTGCCCCCTCGATAATGCGGTATATATCCAGAAAACCGATTCTGTGATCCAGAAAAAGAGCCACTGCCTCCTCGTTTGCTGCATTGAAGACCGTAGGCATTGAGCCGCCTTCTTTCGCCGCCTGAATTGCAAGCGGCAGACCCCGGAAGGTTTCCATATCGGGCTCATCGATTTCGATGGAGCGCAGCTTTGTGAAATCAAGCCGCTCTCCCGGAAGATATCTTCGCTCCGGATAATAGAGCGCATATTGAATCGGCAGCCGCATATCCGGAGAACCGAGCTGTGCCATAACCGCCCCGTCTTCAAATTCCACCATAGAGTGAATGATGCTCTGTGGCTGGACAACGACCTGAATTCTTTCCAGCGGCACATCGAACAGCCATCGGGCCTCCATGACCTCAAGACCTTTATTGACCAGTGTCGCGGAATCAATGGTAATTTTTCTTCCCATCGACCACGTCGGATGCTTCAAGGCATCCTCCGGCCGGATGTTCGAAAGCTCTGCTGTTTTTCTACCCCGGAAGGGTCCTCCGGAGGCTGTGATGAGGAGCTTATGTATCTGCCTTCTGTCCTCGCCGTGCAGACATTGGAAAATCGCGCTGTGCTCACTGTCAACTGGAAGAATCCGCACGCCCTTCTTCCGCGCCAGCGGCATGATCAGATGTCCCGCCGTCACCAGGGTTTCCTTATTGGCAAGAGCAATATCCTTTCCGGCCTCAATGGCGGCAAGTGTCGGACGGATCCCGATCATCCCTACAATAGCGGTGACCAGAATGTCCGCATCCGGCATCACCGCCAGCTCCAGAAGTCCGTCCATGCCCGACAGCACTCTTGTATCCGTGTCCCGGACTCTGATTCTGAGATCCTCCGCCGCCTGCCCATCGTAGATAACCGCAATCTCCGGATGAAATTCCCGGATCTGCTCTTCTGCCTTATCTACATTGTGTCCCGCGGAAATTCCAACCACGCGGATATCCCCATTGTTCCTCACCACATCCAGCGTCTGGGTCCCGATTGATCCGGTCGAACCCAGGATGGCTATTTTTTTCATTCCTGCCTGCCCCCTTTCTGCTCACTTCAACGGTGTCACCCCTGAATTCTGCTCACTTCAACGGTGTCACCGCCAAAATTCTTCTCACTTCACCAGTGTTACCGCCAGGATAATCCTCACTTCACCAGTGGCGCCGCCTAAATACCACACACTTCACCGGCGTCACCGCCTGAATTCTGCTCACTTTACCAGTGTCACTGCCAGAAAATAGATAATCGGAGCGGTAAAGATCACACTGTCAAAGCGATCCAGAACACCGCCGTGACCGGGGATGAGCTTCCCGTAATCCTTGATATCGGCATTCCTCTTGATCGCAGATGCCGAGAGATCACCAACCATTGAGATCAGCGCCCCGACGAGACAGATGATCATATATTCCATCACCGGTCCCCGTGTGAGAAATGCATAGATCATGCCCAGAATCGTTGCTCCGGCGACTCCCCCGAGGGCTCCCTCGATGGTCTTCTTCGGGCTGAGCACCGGCGCCATCTTATGTTTGCCGAAAAGTCTTCCCGCGCAGTAGGCGCAGGTATCGCATCCCCATGAGCACAGGAAAATAAGCCAGACAATAAACTGTCCGCCCTCAAGACACCGGGTCTGGTAGACGAAGGACAGCATAACACCCACATATATCACACCGAAATACGTCTCCATAATCTGACGGGCATTATACTTCGGATAAGAAAATACATAGACGAACATCACGATGACCAGGCTGCAGATGATTGCGAACACCTGATAACTGCCCCACATATAAACGAGGCTCACATAGTAGAGAACCACCGAGATATATCCGAACAGTTCAAGCATATCGATCGTCCTGCCGCCCTTGTGGATGCCGAGGGCACGGTACAATTCAAATGTGCCGATCAGAGCCAGAGCGAGAGAGATGAGATAGAGCACCCATCCTCCGGCATTGATTCCCATCAGCGCGATCAGAACCAGGATCACACCGCTGACCAGTCTTGTGAGAAAAGAATTTGTCGTCTTTCTTGTCAGATACTGAACGACAAGCATCACAAGTACCCCGACAAGGCCGAGAATATAAAACATTAGTATTTCCTCCCTGCTGTCCTTACTTTGCGTTTCCGAATCTACGGTCCCGCCCGTTATACTTTTCGATCGCCTCAATCAGATCCTTCTTATGAAAATCAGGCCATGCCACATCGGTAAAATAAAATTCCGTGTAAGCCAGCTGCCACAGTAAAAAGTTCGAGATCCTCTGCTCTCCGCTTGTGCGGATCAGAAGGTCCGGATCTGGTATTCCGGCTGTATCCAGATATCTCTCAAAGATCTCTCCGGTCACCCGTCCCTCCGGAAGCTTGCCGTTTCTGGCATCCTCCGCAATCCTTGTGACCGCGCGTTCGATCTCATCTCTTCCACCGTAATTCAGGGCAATCTGAAAATACATCTGATCGTAATTTGCAGATGCCTCCTCAACCTCGCGGATCTCTTCCTGGAGATCCGGCGCAAGCGCGGAAGGATCACCGATGATCCGCACCTTCATGCGGTTCTTGTGCGCTTTCATCTCGACACGCCTCAGATACTTCCGAAAAAGATTCATCAGCACCTTCACCTCATCCGCCGACCGTTTCCAGTTTTCGGTGGAAAACGCATAGACCGTGAGATACTTTACCCCCATTTCGCAGATCTCATCACACATCTTCTCCAGGTTATTGCAGCCGACGATATGGCCGTAGCTGCGCGGCATTCCTCTGCGCTTTGCCCATCTTCCGTTGCCGTCCAGAATAATTGCAATATGGTTCGGGACCTTCAGGCCCTCAAGCCGGTCTTCTTCTTTCATTTTTCCTCCAGCTGCAGTAAAGGCAGCAAGTACAGAAAGAAGCTGCCGTGCGAAATACTTTTTTGCACAATGCCCCGGAGCAAAACCTCTGCGGCAAATGATACAACAAGCATTTCGTACGTCAGCTCCCCCTCATTTCTGTTTCACGAAGCCGTCTGTGCCGATCAGACTTTCATCAGCTCTTTGGACTTCTCTTCCACAGCCTTGTCGATCTCTTTGATTCTCTTATCGGTTGCCTTCTGAAGGTCATCCTGAAGCTCCGCAATGAGGTCCTCGGACAGATCCTCGGATTTCTCCAGCTTCTTGAAGGCCTCATTGCCATCCCGCCGAATGTTGCGGACAGCCACCTTGGCTTCCTCGCCCTTCTTCTTTGTCTCCTTTGTGAGCTCCTTACGTCTCTCCTCTGTCAGTTCCGGGAAAATCAAGCGGATCACCTTGCCGTCCGTATTCGGATTAATGCCGAGATCAGACGTCTGGATTGCCTTGATGATCGGTTTGATCATGGAGGATTCCCACGGCTGAATCTGAATGATTCTGGCCTCCGGAACCTGTATATTCGCCACCTGATTCAGTGGTGTCGGAGCGCCGTAATAGTCAACCGTGATACGATCCAGGACATGGGGATTCGCACGGCCGGCACGAATGGCGCCGAGCTCATTTGCAAGGTTTGCGAGTGTCTTCTCCATTTTGGCATCGTATGCCTTTACTCTCTCATTCATTGTAAAATTCCTCCCTGGTCTCTTACACGGTCACCCTTGTCCCGGTGATCTTCCCGTGCGCAGCATTGACGATGCTGTCTTCCCCGTCAAGGCCGAATACTACCATCGGCATCCTGTTCTCCTTTGCCAGGATCGACGCGGTCATATCCACCACCTGAAGCTGTTTGTCGATGACCTCCTGAATCGAAACCTCATCGTACTTCCTTGCGTTCGGATTGCTCTTCGGATCGCTGTCATAGACGCCGTCGACAGCCTTCGCCAGAAGCAGTTCGTCAGCATCGATTTCAATCGCGCGGAGAACGGCGGTGGTATCTGTCGAAAAATACGGACTGCCCGTTCCTCCGCCGTAGAATACAACCATGTTGTGCGCAAAATACTTATTGCTCCGATCCTTCGAGAACAGCTTCGTGATTCCGCCGATCTCAAAGGGTGTCAGAACCGATGTCATCATCCCCTGCGACCGGAAAATTTCGGACACATAGATGCAGTTCATAACCGTCGCAAGCATACCGATCTCATCAGCCTTCGTGCGGTCGATATTCTTGCTGGAGCGGCCTCTCCAGAAGTTTCCGCCTCCGATGACAATTCCGATCTGAAAGCCGTCATCGACCAGTTTCCGGACCTGTTTCGCGACACCTGTTACAACTTCCTCGTCAAATCCAGTCTTCTTGTCTCCTGCAAGCGCTTCTCCACTAAGCTTCAGCAATAGTCTTTTCATGCACGATCTCCTTGTTCTTTTTCTGTTTACGGCCCTGCCGCCAATGATTCGTACGGCAACTGCTTATATTATAGCATAAAGACAGGCTTTATCGCTACGAAATCTAATGGTTACAGCCGCGAAACAACGAAGATATCGTAAATTGCCTTGATCGCCGTCTCAAAATCACGGTTTTCCACACCGATGATAATGTTCAGCTCGGAGGATCCCTGGTCGATCATCTTGACATTGACATGCGCATGAGCCAGTGCAGCAAAGATTCGCCCCGCGGTTCCTCTCGTTCTTCTCATACCTCTGCCCACGACTGCGATCAGCGCCAGATCGGATTCCAGCTCGATCATGTCCGGATGAACGGATCTGTGAAGTCCGGCGATAACCTGCTGCTCATGCTTCTCGAATTCGTTCTGGTTGACATACACAGAGAAGGTGTCAATACCGGAAGGTGTATGCTCGAACGTCATCCCGCAGTCCTCGAATACCTCAAGCACCTTGCGGCCGAATCCGACTTCCGCGTTCATCATCGCCTTCTCAATTGTGATGGAAGCAAATCCCTTCTTGCCGCCGATACCGGTGATGGTATATTTCGGCTTGTTGCAGGTGTTCTCGACAACCATCGTGCCCGGATCCTGCGGACGGTTTGTATTTCGAACATTGATCGGTATTCCTTCCTTTCTGAGAGGGAATACCGCATCCTCGTGAAGAACTGTTGCTCCCATATAGGAAAGCTCGCGCATCTCACGATAGGTAATGGTATTGATGGTAACCGGATCCTTGATGATTCTCGGATCAGCCATCAGGAAGCCGGATACATCCGTCCAGTTTTCATACAGATCCGCATGAACTGCCTTTGCCACAAGGGATCCGGTGATGTCAGATCCGCCCCGGGAGAAGGTCTCAACGGTACCATCCGGTTTTGCGCCGTAGAATCCCGGGATCACCGCATGCTCAAGAGGCTCAAGCACCGCACCCATCTGCTTGTCTGTCCTTACCGCGTCAAACTTTCCCTCTTCATCGAAGGCCACTACTCTTGCGGCATCGACAAATTCATATCCGAGGTATTCCGCCATCACAATTCCGTTCAGATACTCTCCCCTGGACGCAGCGTAATCGGTTCCGATCTTGCTGCGGAAATTTTCAGCGATTGTCTCGAACTCACTGTCCAGATTGAGAGACAATCCCAGTCCGTTGATGATCTCATCGTAGCGATCGCGAATATTCTGAAGCGCGTCGGAGAAATCCTGATCTTCCTCCGCGCGATGGTAGCAGTCATACAGCATATCGGTAACCTTGGTGTCATTGCTGAACCGTCTGCCGGGTGCCGACGGGACAACATAGCGTCTGCCCTCATCCGCCCGGATGATATCTCCGACCTTCTTGAACTGCTCAGCATTTGCGAGAGAACTGCCACCGAATTTCACTACTTTTTTCATTCCTGTTGTCCACCCTTCAAAAATGTGTGTTTTATGTAAGAAACAGTTACGTCTTCACCCTTCTCTGCCAGCATCCAGAGCAGCAGATCAAGCTGATTCTTCACGGAATCATCAACAAACCATAGCTTGTCTCTGCCCTTCTTCCAGTACTCGTAGGGAGCACGGTCATTGTAGTTGTCTCCCAGATACACTCTGGATGCGCTGATACGGTCCGCGACCATTTCCGCCACATATTTGCGGGGAATCGGCACGCCTTTGATGATTGTATCACAGTTTATTCCATAGTCAATCCAATATTCGAAATGGTGCTTGTTGCGTCCCTTATGATGAAGCCAGGCAAGGGAAACTCCCGTATCCTCGCGTTCCGCGTTGTTCGGGCTTCTGGTTCCCTGCCAGTATCTGGCCCCCTCACGGAATTCCGTAGGAGAATACTTGGACAGATCATGCACGATTCCCTGCCAGTAAAGCCCCATCCGGAAACAATAATGAAGGACCAGACATTTATGATGTGTAATTGTCTTGAAATGCTGCCACGCGTAATTTTTATTCATTTTCGCACCGCCATTAAGATCACGATACTCCTCGGAGATACCTCCACCGACTTCTCGTCCGAATCGATTTCCATCTCCGTGCCTTTCTCCGGAAACGCCTGCTCACGCGACGTATCCGCGCAGATCACCCACCGGAGGTCTTCTGGAAGGTCCGGAAGCGCGAACCGCTGCATCTGCCAGTACATGTTGTACGCGATATAGATTGTGTCGTCCGATGTTCCGTCCGCTTTCTCCGCATACTGCCCGCAATACATGACGCCGAATCCTGTCTTCGTCTTTCCGGAGGCGCTCATCCATGCCACCTCGCTGTGAAACGAAAGATCCGGGAATCCGCAGGCCTTATAGTCCGCCATCCGCAGCACCCGCGCAGATCGGAGGACCGGATGTTCTCTGCGGAACGCAATGGCCTTCCTGACAAAATCATGCATTTCTCTCGCTGATTTTGATCTGCTCCAGGTAACCCAGCCCGTGCGGTTGTCCTGGCACCAGGCATTGTTATTCCCGCCCTGGCTGTTCTCTATCTCATCCCCTGCGTAGACCATCGGTGCTCCCTGGCTGGTCATCAGCATCAGAAAAGCATTCCTGAGCAGCTGCCGCCTCAGCGCACGAACCGCGCTCTTTCTGGATGGCCCCTCCTCCCCGCAGTTCCAGGTAAAGTTGAAATCCGTCCCGTCGTGATTCTGCTCACCGTTGGCTTCGTTATGTTTTTCCTCATAGGAAACCATGTCATACATCGTGAAGCCGTCCTGATCCGCAAAATAATTGATGAATGCCTGGTCCTCGGAGTTTCTCCGGAGATACCAGCCGGCCTCGTCCGTACCGACATCCGGATCGCCCTTCAGAAACCGGCGCATTGCCTGCTCGTAGGACGGATTCATAGCCGCAAGGTTCCGGAAAGCCGGTTTTCTGCCTCCGTACAGCACGGAGGTATCATAGCCGGAGGTAATCAGCTTCGTTCTCCGAAGCAGGGGGTCAGTAACGGCCGCGTGAATCCAGCTCCCGTCGCCGACCAGATGGAAACCGTCCACCTTGAAGTGAAGGCGCCAGTAGCGCAGCACATCAGTGACAAGTCTTGCATCCGCTTCCGGAAGAAAATAGAACTCCGGGATGCATTCCAGACCGGCCTCATGGAGGACATCCACCATTTCCGCGAACTCCTTGTTCGGATTATCCGTGGCGCAGTAAGCCTTCTTCGGCGCAAAATAAAGTCCCTTCGTGTACCCCCAGTAATTCAAAACCGGGTCCGCATTATTCTCCGGTTCCTTCACCTGCACCTGCTGATCCAGATAATAATATTTTTCCTCATCTGATTGATTTTCGAACGTATAGCACGGCATGAGGATCAGCGAAGTCACCCCCATGTCCTTCAGATACGGGATCATCTCCGTGACGCCGAGAAATGTTCCGGGATGCTTCACGCCCGCCGGCCGGGTCTTTGTGAAGCCTCTCACGTGAAGTTTGTAGAAGATACTGTTCTCATAGGGTATATTGAGGGGCTCTGTTCCTGCCTTGAAATAGACCTTCATGGAACACCGGTATTCTTCCTCCCCGCTGACCGGATTTGTGATTCTACGAACAGATCTGGCATAGGGATCCGCAACGGTCTTCCCCTCTACCCGATAATTGTATTCATACGCTCCCGCATTCTCCATCTCCACAAAGACTGCGCTGATGTCGCCGATCCGGTATTTTTCCTCGAGAGGAATCACCTGACAAGGCTCAATCTCCCCTGTATGATAGAGCAGAAGCTCCGCCCGCTTCCCTTCCGGAATCACGCAGGCGAACAGGTTTCCGTTCCGTACTCCGTTCGTCGTAATGCCGTGCACTCCAAGTCTTTCCGGATCTGATGGTGTTACCCTGAATTCTGTCTTCTCTGCCATTCTCTTCCTCCGGTTCTTCCCTGATCACAGACAGGTAAACCGCTTCACACTGTGTGTGCGCAAATGTGGCTCACCCGCCCGCGCATATTCGCACTTTCGTGCCGCTTGCGCGTCACTTCGCTGCTTCGCAGCTTCATCCCATACCTGTTGTCAGATAGCCGGCTTCCCCGAATCCGATCTCATCCGGTTTGAAATCATATCGTAAGATCCAGCTCAACCGGGCAGTGATCCGATCCCATCACATCTGTGTGGATGATTGCATCGGTGACATGATCCCTGAGATTATCGGTGATCAGGAAATAATCGATTCTCCATCCCGCATTTTTCTCACGCGCCCGGAAGCGGTACGACCACCAGGAGTACTCAATCTTATCAGGATGCAGCCAGCGGTAGGAATCCGTGAACCCCGAATCCAGAAGCTCCGTCATCTTTTCCCGCTCTTCATCGGTAAATCCGGCATTTCTGCGGTTCGTCTTCGGATTTTTGATATCGATTTCTTCATGCGCCACATTCAGATCCCCGCAGACAATCACCGGTTTTTTCTCCGCGAGGGCGTGAAGATATGCGCGGAAATCATCCTCCCAGCGCATCCGGTAATCCAGCCGTTTCAGTTCACTCTGGGAATTTGGCGTATAGCAGGTCACGAGATAGAACTTCTCATATTCCAGAGTGATCACGCGTCCCTCATGATCATGCTCCTCCACTCCGATCCCGTAAGTGACATTCTGCGCCTCCTGCTTTGCAAAAACCGCTGTGCCAGAATATCCCTTTCTGTCGGCATAATTCCAGTAGCAGTAATAGCCCTCCGGCGCAAAATCGATCTGACCAGCCTGAAGCTTGCTCTCCTGAATACAGAAGAAATCCGCGCCGGTGCTGTCGAAATACTCCCTGAATCCTTTTCCCACACAGGCTCGCAGCCCATTCACATTCCAGGATATAAATTTCATGCATACCTCCCGGTTAATATTTTTCCCTCATGCCATCCTCAGGTGATATCCAGCTTTGTTCGATATCGGATGACCCTCATGGTTTCCAGATCACGGTCCGCAGGTCCGTGGATCGGCAGCCGGTTTTCCCTGTACCGCTGGACAATGTCGAAAATCTCCCTGGTGATCACCTCACCCGGGCAGATCAGCGGAATCCCCGGCGGATACGGGATGATGCTTTCCCCGGCAACTCTGCCGACCGCATCTTCCCATTTCACCAGAATCTTCTCACTGTAGAAAGCTTCTCTCGGTGTCATTACCACCTGGGGAAGCACAGATGCAGCATGCCTGAGATAGTCCTCGCGTCTCCCGTCCGACAAGCTCCCAATTTCTTCCGCACTTTCCCTCGGAATGTCCTCTGTGCCGCAGCCCGTCTGTTCCCTCAGGATCTTCTTCAGTGTCTCTACCAGCCGCCGGATATCGTCGCCGTTATTTCCCCACGTGACGACTGCCACTACGTTTTCAAAATCTGCCAGTTCCGTGCTGACTCTGCCCTTATCATAGAGCAGTCTCTGCAGGCGAAAACCTGTGATTCCCGCTCTCCTTGCCGAAAAAACGATCCGGAGCGGATCCATCGTCAGGTGTTCCGGCACATTTTTTCCCTTCCCGAAAAGCTCTTCCACAGGAATTCCCGCTGACTTTGCAGTCGCAAGGGCAATTTTTTCTTCTCCGGACATCTCATAACACACATCTGTCGTCAGTACATCCACGTAAGGAATCCGCGCAAGCTCCTCACGAAGTATGTCTGCCATCGCCATCGATTTGCTCATCAGTTCTCCGCCATGGAGCGCAAGATTATGGCGTGCTCCGTCCAGTGAACCCATGAGCAGATAATTCGGGCTCGTGCTCATCACGAGCTTCAGACACTCATCCAGCCTCTGTCGCGAGATAAAACGGCTCTTCCACTGAAGCATTGAACTCTGCGTCATACTTCCGGATGTCTTGTGAATGCTCTGTGCCGCCACGTCCGCCCCTGCCCGGATCGCTCCTTCCGGCATCTCGTCCGAAAAATACAGGTGGGATCCATGTGCCTCGTCGACAAGCAGAGGAATCCCATGCCGGTGACAGATGTCCGCAATTCTCCGCAAATCGGAACAGATCCCGTAATAAGTCGGGCTCACCACAAAGACAGCCCGGATTTCGCTGTCCCGCTCCAGTGCCTTTTCAATCTCCTCCGGCTTCACTTCGCCGGAAATATTCCATCCGGGAACCGTCTCCGTGTTTACCCATACCGGAACAGCTCCGCTCAAAATCAGGCCCATCAGCACAGATTTATGTGCATTCCTTGGAACCAGGATCTTTTCACCAGGCTGTACGGAGGCGAGAATCATAGCTTCATTTCCGCACGTTGTACCGTTCACCAGAAACCAGCAATGATCCGATCCCCAGATTTCTGCAGCCAGATCCTGAGCCTCCCGGATCGGTCCCGCCGGCTGATGCAGATCATCCAGTCCCTCTGCCTCCGTAAGGTCGCTCATAAACGCCCTTTCCCCGAGCACTTCCAAAGCTCTCGGGTCTGCTCCGCGCTCAAAGCGATGCGCCGGAATACGGAAAAATGCCGGCCTTTCGCTGCGGAAATTTTCAATTGCGTCCAAAATCGGTGTACTATTCTGATTCACTTATGATGCCTCTCTGTCTTTCTTCCGGACTCACAAAAAATGAGACCACCGCATTGAGCCTACCCGTGAATCAAAATCTTCTCTGCTTATCCCGGTCCGCAGTACGTGTTCCTCCTGCGGCCGGTCCGCTGATTCACTGTATGCATATCATGCGACAGTCTCATATTAGCATCAATTTTCTGTTAATTCAATTAACCTGTAAAAAGAACGTCACGGATTCACTTTTCTTCAGTCAACGTCTATCTCATGAACCCAGCCTTCCGGTCCTTCGATCTCTCCGTCCTGAATACCTGTCAGTGTGCTGCGAAGCTTTGTGAGAACCGGTCCCATCTTCTCCATGCCGCTCGGAATGTTGATGATTCTGCCATGGTCATTGATCTGTCCTACCGGGCTGATAACGGCTGCGGTTCCGCAAAGACCCATTTCCTCAAATTCCGGTACTTCACTGAACATAACCGGTCTGTGCTCCACCTTCATGCCCAGCATATTCTCGGCAATATAGCAGAGGGAACGGCGGGTGATGGACGGAAGAATCGAATCGGACTTCGGCGTTACCAGTGTCTTCCCGTTGTCCTTGATAAAGATTACATTTGCTCCGCCGGTCTCTTCCACCTTTGTTCTGGTTGCCGGATCCAGATACAGGTTCTCGTTGAATCCCTCTCTGTGCGCCTCCATAATCGGGTGAAGGCTCATCGCATAGTTCAGGCCGGCCTTGATTCCACCGGTTCCATGCGGCGCGGCGCGGTCGAAGTCAGGAATACGCACAACAACCGGCTTTGCTCCGCCCTTAAAATACGGGCCAACCGGCGTCACGAGGATACGGAACATATACTCCTCAGCCGGCTTTACTCCGATAACCGCATTGTATCCGAACATATAAGGACGGATATAGAGCGTTGCGCCGGAGCCATATGGCGGTACCCAGTCAACGTTCGCCTTTACCACCTCTTCAACAGCCTTCACAAAACGATCAACCGGGAACGGCGGCATTTCCAGCCGTTTGCAGGAGTCATACATACGCTGCGCATTCATATCCGGGCGGAAGCATACCACCTTGTTGTCCTTCGTTCTATATGCCTTGAGGCCTTCAAAGCAGGACTGAGAATACTGAAGAACCGCCGCGCACTCACTCATCGTAACTGTGTGATCCTTCGTCAGCCTGCCCTCATCCCACTTTCCGTCTCTGTACATGGAGACATAGCTGTAATCTGTTTCTCTGTAATTAAAGTCCAGGCTTCCCCAGTCAATATCTTTTGTAGCCATTGATTTGTCCTCCTAATGATAATCTGTTGATATTATACACCAAAATTTCACTTTGCAAACAAAAAAACGAAAAGGTTTACTGTATAAAGCCGTCGTCAAGCGGGCAGTTTTCGGGCATGCGAAGCATGCACAGAAAACTGCATGCCTGAACGACGCTAACATGTATGAGCATGGAGCGGTGTGAAGCACGGAGCAATCCATAGCTTATACAGTATGTGTCACGACTTATCGTATGGCCGTTTACTGTATAAGCTCTTCGAAAACGCAGACAGGATCGTCACGCGCGAAGCGTGTGTAAGAGACTGTATGCGATTTCGAAGGCAACAGGTATGAGCACGAAGTGACGCTTAAGCGGCACGGAAGTGCGAATACCTGGAGGATTGCGGGAGTGCGAAGCACGGAGCAATCCATAGCTTATACAATATGTGTCACGACTTATCGTATGGCCGTTTACTTTGTCACAAGGTTCAGAATGCGCCCCGGCACATAGACAATTCTCCCGACATCTGATGGCATCCTGCTCCCGAGGGCAGCGGCCGCTGCCCTTTCCGCCCGTTCCCGGGTCCACCCAAAAAGTGCCGGTATCTCGGTTCTTTTTCTTCCATCGATACAGACTGGAAGGCGAACCGGATCACCGGACCTATCTGCATCCCCGGCAATCGGCCAGAGCTCATCCATGACGCTTCTTCTGTCTTCATCTTCCAAAACGTCCGGCACACCGCGATGATATCCGCGCCCATCATGATATCCGCACCCGCCGTACCTTTCCCAAAGCTCCTGTGCGATGTAAGGAGTGAACGGAGCTGACAGAAGAATGTAATTCTTCATAAAAAGAAGTTCTTCCGCAGGGTTCATCAATCCCCGGCCACGCTCCTCCTTACGCAGCAGATTAAGGCCTTCCATCATCGAAGCTGCCGCTGTATTCCACTTAGAACGGCTGACTCTCTCATTCACAGTATATATCAGCTCACGGGCTTCTCCCGGCAGTTTTTCCACGCTGCATGCGTCGAAATTGTCACCAGTCTCTGTTTCATCTGCTGACTCTGACTCATTCGACCGTTCCAGAATCGCCTCCGCGATTCTCCAGTATCTGCGAAGATACCGAAGAATTCCCTCGGCGCACGCTTCATCCCGTTCACTGTTTCCGGGCAGTTTTCCGGAGAACAGGACATACATGCGCATCGCGTCCTGCCCGTATTCCCTTTGATAATACTCCGGTATCCCGTCCCGGGCATCAGCGGAGGGGCCCAAAAGGCCCTGCCACCTTATCTCCAGTCTGCGGAAATTATACGGAGAAATCATGCCTTACCGTCACTTTCTCCGGACTCTGTTTCCTCCCGCTCATCCTTCATGATCCGGGAAAGCTCCGAGCTCATTTCCATAAACTGAAGCATCCGGTCGAGTCCGAAACGATTAACGACCTTTTTCGTAAACTTGTCCACGCGCTTCTCATTATCCGCAAGCATATCAAGCCCGCGCTGGGTAATATTGAGATAAGTGCCTCCGTTTCCCTTCCCATCAAAGGTCCAGGTCACGTAACCGCGGTTTTTCAGTGCCTCGGCCACATGGGAGGTTTCGTTTATCGGAAGCTCCAGCTTCTCCGACAGAACATTCAGATACATTTTCCGATTGTCCTCAGGAAGATCCTTTACATATTCCCGCACGATATGCAATGCCAGGTATTCCGGCATCTTCAGGTTATGCAGAAATTTCTGGTTCTGTTCCTTACCCACAATATATCTGGAGTAAATGAACTTCTCCGCCAGATCCCGCACTTCCTCCGCACTGATGTCAGTTCCCAGAGGATTCCTTCCTGTACTGCCAGCCTCAAATTCCTTATCATTCCCCATTTTCTGTCTCCTTTCCATTGCAGGCGCCCTGATCTCCGCCTCCGTCTTCGCGGTGGCTTATATGGATCCTGCCCCTCCGCCTGTGATGCATTTCTATAACCTTTCTCATCATAACACAAAGGCTGTCCGGAAAGCGAGTTAAAACACTCTAAAACGAGATAAAACACGCTGCGCGAGTTTTATCTCGCTATCGCGACGCTCGCCGCACACGAATACTTCGCATTCGGCTGCGGCTCACTGTTCGCGTAAAAAAACTGTCTGCCGCATCCAGCCTCTCAGCCAATGCAGCAGACAGCAATATTCAACAAAACAGTCTCAGCAGCAAGGAGCCGTCCGGTCAGTCATCAAGCTTCGTAACCTTTCCTGCTCTCGCCTCAACCTGTGCTTTCTGGATCTCCGCCGGAGCCTGCTCATATCTCGCGAACTCATAGGAGAAATCGCCGGCACCTCCGGTCATGGAACGAAGCGTATTGGAATATCCGCTCAGCTCGAGCTGCGGTACCTCCGCCTCGATCTCCGTCTTCCCGTTCCCTGCCGGGTTCATTCCCAGGACGCGTCCGCGTCTCTTGTTCAGGTCACCCATTATATCGCCGGTGAACGCATCCGGTGCAGTCACCTTAAGATCTACAATCGGCTCCAGCAATACCGGATCCGCCTTCATAAAACCATCTTTAAACGCCATAATGGTTGCGGTCTTGAACGCCATCTCCGAGGAATCAACCGGATGATAGGATCCATCATAAAGAATCGCTTTGACGCCGACTACCGGATACGCCGCAAGCGGTCCGGATGTCACCGATTCTGCCAGGCCCTTCTCAACCGCAGGGAAATAGTTCTTCGGAACAGAGCCTCCCACAACCTCCTCTTCAAAAACAAACGGTGTGTTCAGATCGCCCGAAGGCTCAAAGCGCATTTTCACGTGTCCATACTGACCGTGTCCGCCGGACTGCTTCTTGTACTTGGAGTCCACGTCGGATTTCTTGCGGATCGTCTCACGGAAAGCGATCTTCGGCTCAGAGAGCTCGATATCGACCTTATATCTCTCCTTCAGCTTCGCTGCGATTACTTCGATGTGCTGTTCACCAATGCCATAGATCAGGGACTGATGATTTGCCGAGTCATTGACAACCTTCATCGTCAGATCTTCCAGCTGAAGTCTGGAAAGGCCCTGCGCAATCTTATCTACATCGTTCTTATTCAGCGGTTTGTACCGTTTCGCCGTATAAGGCTTCGATACTGCAACCGGGCCGAAGTCAACCGGATGGTCCTTTGTCGCCAGAGAATCGCCCGTCTTTGCGTCGCCGAGCTTTGCCAGCGCTCCGATATCACCCGCATGAAGCTCCGGAACCTCCACAGGTTTGTTGCCGGTCATGACATACAGCTTCCCGATCTTCTCCTCGGAATCCTGCGTGACATTGTAGAGCACGTCATTGGACTTCAGTACGCCGGAGCAGACCTTGATCATGGAATACTTTCCGAGGAACGGATCCGCGATCGTCTTCCAGACCGTCGCGCTCTTCGGGCTGGTGAAATTATAGTCGGCATTGAATACATCATTGCTGCTGCGGTCAAGTCCCGCGCGCGCTCTCCGGGAAGGATCCGGGAAATATTCCACAATATCGTCTAGGAGAATTTTCACGCCCTGCAGATTGATCGGAGATCCCATGCAGACCGGAACCATATCGCCGGAGCCGACATTCATTGCAAGCGCGGCGCCGATCTCCGCTGGAGAGAACTCTTCTCCGTTGAAATAGCGATCCATCATCTCTTCGCTGGTCTCCGCAACCGACTCCAGCAGCGCGTCTCTATATTCAGAGAGGTAATCCATCAGGTAGTCCGGTATCGGGATTTCCTCTTTTTCATTCTTATTAATATATCTGCGGCCCTTGTTCTTCACAATGTTCACATAGCCGATAAACTTCCCGTCCTTGCGGATCGGCATGTGAAGGGGCGCGATCTTCTTGCCGTAAAGCTCCTGAAGCTTCAGCACAACATCACGGTAGGATACATCATCAATATCCATGTCTGTAACAAAAATCATTCTTGGAAGATTGTATCTCTCACAAAGATCCCATGCCTTCTCTGTGCCTACCTGAACGCCGGCCTTTCCGGAAACCACGATTACCGCCGCATCCGCGGCAGAAACTGCTTCTTCAACCTCGCCGACAAAATCAAAATAACCAGGGGTATCCAGTACATTTACCTTGCACTTGTTCCACACAACGGGAACAATGGATGTATTGATCGAAATCTTGCGCTTAATCTCTTCTTTATCGTAATCACTGATTGTATTTCCGTCGTTAACACTTCCGAGACGGCTGGTGATGCCGGAAAGATATGCCATTCCCTCAACAAGGGTAGTCTTGCCTGCTCCGCCGTGTCCGAGTATTACGACGTTTCTGACCCTGTCAGTTCTGAAAACCTCCATAATGTTAACCTCCATACATTTGAGTCGCCTCGAAAGCGCTTTCTCTCTTTCTCGGCGCTATGGATATATTTTACTAAAAACTCGCAATATTATCAACCTTTTTGTGTCATTTACCCAACATTTCCGGAGGTGTGATCATAAAAGAGCTGTTATTCCGCCGCATTTACGTCTTGTTTTTAAACGATTATCGTCTGATCTGCCTTCATTGACTTTTCTCTGTTTATCCAGTACACTGACATAAGTTGTTTTAGCACTTTGACGTGCTGATGTATATTACAGTGAGGAAAAACTCCTATGACTTGTATCGGCTTTATAGGTCTCGGACTGATTGGAGGTTCCCTGGCCAGATCCATCAAAAAATTCCATCCGGATTTTCATATACTTGCATACTCTCACACTCCTTCCACGCTTGAGCAGGCTCTTGCGGCAGGCGCAATCGATGAAGCCCTCTGCCAGAATGACCCGCGCTTCGGAGACTGTGACTTTATTTTTTTGTGCGCACCTGTACAGACCAATATCACCTATTTTCCGTTTCTCAAATCCATCATCCGGAAAGACTGCATACTGACCGATGTAGGCTCCGTTAAGGGCGAGACGACCGAGGCCGCGATCCGGACAGGCCTGGCGCCGAACTTCATCGGCGGCCATCCGATGGCTGGCACAGAAAAAACCGGTTTTTCCAGCTCCACGGATTACCTTCTGGAGAACGCGTACTATTTTATAACGACAAACCGGGAAACTGACACAGAAAAGGTTCATCGTTACTCGGACCTGATCCGGTCCATCCGCTCTCTCCCGATCGTTGTCTCCGCTGAAGAACACGACTACATCGTCGCAGGTGTCAGCCACCTCGAGCATATCGTTGCCTCATCTCTGGTAAATACAGTGAAAAGCATCGATACCCCGGACGAAAAGATGAAGCTCGTTGCCGCGGGCGGGTTCCGCGACATCACAAGGATTGCCTCCTCGTCTCCGGTTATGTGGCAGCAAATCTGCCTCGCCAACCGGAACGATATCCTGAAGGTGCTGGATCGCTACATGGAATTTCTTTCCAATTTCCGCTCCATGATCGATTCGGCTGATGCCGACGGCCTCTACCGCACCTTCTCCTCGTCCAAGGATTACCGGGATTCCATCGATGACATCAAGAGGGGATCGGTTCCAAGGCAATATCTTCTGTACGTGGATATCTACGACGAACCTGGCGGAATCGCAACCGTCACGACGCTGCTCGCCATGAATCAGATCAGCATCCGGAACATCGGCATCATTCACAACCGGGAATTTGAAGACGGAGTCCTCCGGATCGAATTTTATGATGAAAACGCCCGCAATGACGCTGATGACGTTCTGCGAAAGCGAAACTACCTCGTCCGGCGCAAGGTCTGAAAAAAGATTGCTTCCCGCCGTCTCTCTAAATGATTCCGCAGAACTTTCAGATACAATGCAAACGATTCTGCAGAGCTTTCAGATACAATGCAAACGATTCTGCATATCTTTCAGAAGGAAGGAACCGTGTCATGAAATTTTATCCTACAGATAAACCGCTTCACGGACAGCTGGATATTCCGGGAGATAAATCCATCTCTCACCGGGCAGTCATGTTCGGCAGTCTCGCAAACGGGACGACTGAGATCTCCCATTTTCTGCCCGGCGCTGACTGTCTTTCCACCATCAGCTGCTTCCGCAGCATGGGGATCGACATCGAAACCGATCCGGAACACCCGGATCATGTCATCGTCCACGGGAAGGGGCTCCACGGGCTCAACGCTCCGGACACTGTGCTCGATTGCGGCAATTCCGGAACAACGACCCGCCTCATCTCCGGCATTCTCGCCGGACAGGATTTTCCCTGTACGCTCACCGGAGACGCCTCCATACAAAAGCGGCCCATGAACCGGATCATCGAACCACTGACGCAGATGGGTGCATGCATCACCAGCGAGCGTGACAACGGATGCGCGCCTCTTCAGATCATAGGTCAGCCGCTTCACGGCATTACCTATCATTCTCCGGTGGCATCCGCCCAGGTAAAATCATGCCTTCTGCTTGCAGGGCTTTACGCTGATTCTGCCACGACCGTCATTGAGCCGGCTCTTTCCAGAAATCATACGGAACTGATGCTTCGTCATTTCGGCGCCGATTTGTCCTCCGACGGTCTTGCGGCAACGATTCATCCCGGAAATGAGCTCTCCGGAATATCGGTAAAAGTACCCGGCGACATCTCCTCCGCCGCCTATTTTCTGGCGGCCGCCTGTATGATCCCCGGCTCCGAGATTCTGCTGCGGCACGTGGGCACCAATCCGACCCGCGACGGTATACTGCGCGTCATTCAGGACATGGGCGGAACTGTGACCTACCGCAGGCTCTCGGCTTCCGGCGGAGAATCCACGGCAGACCTCGAGGTGCGGTACACTCCGCTTCATGGCACCGTCATTGAAGGCAGCCTGATTCCGACCCTGATTGATGAGATCCCAATCATTGCCGTTCTCGCCGCGACGGCCGAGGGAACAACCGTAATCCGGGATGCCGGAGAGCTGAAGGTAAAGGAATCCAACCGTCTTGACATTATGGTGGACAATCTCTCCCGCATGGGTGTCGACATCACCGGTACCGATGACGGAATGATTATCAAGGGAGGAAAGCCGCTTCACGGCGCGCTCATCGACAGCCACCTTGATCACCGCATCGCCATGTCCTTTGCCATTGCCTCCCTCGCCGCCGATGGCGAGACAGAGATCCGGGACGCCGAATGCGTGAACATATCCTATCCGGAATTCTACCGGGATCTGAAGTCTCTTCTGCAGCAATGACGTAGGCTACGTCGATCTGCGGTCTGCCTCATACCAATTTTCTTCTTCCTGAATAAAAGCTTCACAACACACCGGGCGGTCTTCCCACAGCCGAAGACCGCCCGATCTTTCGTTCTATCTTGCAGTTCTGTTTCTGTTCGGAATCTTCGTCTATATCTCTGTCTTTTTCCTTGTTCTGTTTTTGTTCTGTTTTTTGTTATGTTTTTTGTACCTTTTGTCAAGAAAATGCATCGTATTTCCGGCACAATCTGTTATAATGATAGACGATGACTAGAGAAGTTTTCTATATCAGGACAAACTTCACAGATATTAAGGGAGGTTTTTAGAATGGTAATACATAATGTCCACGATGAATCCTTTCATCCATACGGCCGCGTAATCAACGGCCTCGATGTTTCCGGCATTATGGAGGCTTTAAAGGATACCGAGTGTCCGACGGATCACACCATATACGTCGCATCGGATCCGAAGCTTGAGCAGACCGCATCCGGAGAGAAAGTCCGCCAGATTGTATATGGCGAGCTTCCAGTCCAGATCGGATACTGCAATGGGTATAATGTTTTTCTGAACGCTCTGGAATATCACCGTTCATCCGAGATCAATATTGCAGAGAATGATCTCATTCTCCTTCTCGGAAAGCAGCAGGATATCACAGATGATTTTCACTATGACACCTCAAAGGTTGAGGCATTCCTCGTGCCGGCAGGTACAGTGATCGAGGTTTACGCCACCACCCTTCATTACGCGCCGTGCAGCGTTGACGGCAAGCCGTTCCGCTGTGTCGTGGTACTCCCGAAGGGCACGAATACCGAGCTGACCTCCGCTCACGGGGGAGACAGCGAAGACAAACTGATTACCGCTGTCAACAAATGGCTCATCGCACATCCGGATGCCGGAATCGAAGGCGCTTTTAACGGTCTCGATGGCGAGAATCTCAGGGTGGACTGACCAGCCCATTACCCGGGAAAGCTTCGCAGATCATTTTATTTTATCCCGGAACGCTTCAAAAGTTTTTTATTTTATCCCGAAATGCTTCACAGGATTTTTTATTTATCCCGGAATGCTTCACAGATTCTTTATCTGTCCGGGAAAGCTTCACAGACTTTTTATCTATCAGGAGGATATCATAATGAATAATATTCCAGTTGTAAAAATCGGCATTGTCGGCGTGAGCCGTGACTGTTTTCCGGCAAGTCTCACACTTGACCGGCGCAAGGCTCTGGTAAATGCCTATGCCGCGAAATATAACGCCGCAGATATTTACGAGTGTCCGATCACCATCATTGAGAGCGAGACAGATATGATGAACGCACTCAAGGATGTGAAGGCCGCAGGCTGCAATGCCCTGTGCGTATTCCTCGGCAATTTCGGTCCGGAGATTTCCGAGACGATGCTCGCGAAATATTTTGACGGACCAGTGATGTTCTGTGCCGCCGCCGAAGAGACACAGACCAATCTGAAGGGCGGCCGCGGCGACGCATACTGCGGAATGCTCAACGCGAGCTACAACCTGGCCCTGCGCAATGTTAAAGCCTACATCCCTGATGAACCGGTCGGCGACGCCGATGATCTTGCAGACCGCATCCATGAATTTCTTCCAATCGCCAGAGTTTCCATCGGACTGAACAACCTGAAGATTATTTCCTTCGGCCCGCGTCCGTCCAACTTCCTTGCCTGCAATGCACCGATCAAGCAGCTCTACAATCTGAACGTCGAGATCGAGGAAGAATCCGAGCTTGACCTCTATGAGTCCTATACCAAGCACGCGGATGATGAAAGAATCGCATCTGTTGTCGAGGACATGTCCAACGAAATGGGATACACCGAGGCAAACCGGCCGGCGATGCTCCCGAAGCTTGCGCAGTACGAGCTGACGCTCCTTGACTGGGCGGAAAGCCACAAGGGCTGCAAGGAATATGTGGCACTCACCACAAAATGCTGGCCCGCGTTCCAGGATATGTTCCGCTTTGTTCCCTGCTATGTAAACAGCCGCCTCATGAAGAGGGGAATCCCGGTAAGCTGCGAGGTTGATATTTACGGCACCCTGTCCGAGTACATCGGTCTCTGCCTGAGCCAGGATGAGGTAACTCTTCTCGATATCAACAACTCCGTACCGAAGGATATGTACAAGGAAAGTATCGAGGGCAAATTCGCATACAACTGGAAGTTCAGCGACACCTTCATGGGCTTCCACTGCGGCAACACCTGCTCCAACAAGCTCACAAACCCACATCTGGCTTATCAGGCCATCATGGCGAACACCCATCCGAAGGAGTGGTGCGACGGAACAATCGAAGGCGATATCGTTCCTGGCGACATCACCTTCTACAGACTCCAGTCAACCGCAGACAACAAGCTCCGCGCCTATGTCGCACAGGGCGAGGTCCTTCCGGTTGCGACAAGGTCCTTCGGATCCATCGGCGTCTTCGCGATTCCGGAGATGGGCCGTTTCTATCGTCACTGGCTGATTGAGAAGAATTTCCCGCACCACGGCGCCGTAATGTTCGGTCACTACGGAAAGACTCTCTACGACACCCTGAAATTCATCGGTGTCCCGGTTGATGAGATCGGATACAATCATCCCGCCGGAGACCGCTATGCGGACGAAAATCCTTTTGCCTGACAATCACCAGTAAGCGCCCTGCCCCACAGGCGGGGCGCTGCAATATTTCACAGAAATATATACAGGAGGAACCGCTCTATGTACTATATCGGCATTGACCTTGGCACATCTGCTGTCAAGCTTCTTCTTATGGATTCCGCTGGTACGATCCGGAACATCATCAGCCGCGAATATCCTCTCCACTTTCCTCACCCCGGATGGTCCGAGCAGGACCCTTCGGACTGGTACAGAGAATCCCTGGAGGGCATGAAGATCCTGACCAAAGATATTGACAGAAGCGAGATCGCCGGAATCAGTTTTGGAGGCCAGATGCACGGCCTCGTCATCCTTGATGACAAGGATCAGGTTATCCGTCCCGCAATTTTGTGGAACGACGGTCGCACACAGGAGGAAACCGACTACCTCAATCATACCGTCGGTGAGACTAAAATTGCTTCCTGGACGGCGAATATTGCTTTCGCCGGCTTCACTGCCCCCAAGATCCTCTGGGTCCGCAAAAATGAGCCCGACAATTTCCGCAGAATATGCAAAATCATGCTTCCGAAGGATTACCTTGCATATATGCTTTCCGGGAGCTTCTGCACAGACCTGTCCGACGCATCCGGAATGCTTCTCGTCGACGTGAAAAACAGACGCTGGTCCCCGGAAATGCTTGAGATCTGCGGCATCACAGAATCACAGCTTCCAAAGCTCTATGAAAGCTATGAGCCGGTCGGAACACTCAAGCCTTCCGTTGCGGAGGAGCTGGGCTTTCCCCGCACGGTGAAGATCATCGCGGGTGCAGGCGACAATGCTGCTTCCGCCGTCGGAACCGGAACCGTCGGAAATGAGAGATGCAACCTTTCGCTCGGAACTTCCGGCACGCTCTTTATTTCAAGTTCCTCGTTTGTGGATACCCCCAACCACGCGCTTCACTCCTTCTGCCACGCAGACGGTCACTATCACCTGATGGGTTGCATGCTCAGTGCCGCCTCCTGCAACAAATGGTGGAATGAAGAGATTCTGAATACAAAGGATTATTCCGGAGAGCAGGCATCGATCTCCCGGCTCGGGGAGAACAATGTCTTCTATCTTCCGTATCTGATGGGCGAGCGTTCCCCGCACAATGACCCCTCCTGCAAGGCAGCTTTTATCGGCATGCGCATGGATACGACGCGCGCCGAAATGACGCAGGCTGTTTTGGAGGGCGTTGCCTTCGGTCTTCGTGATTCTCTCGAAATTGCCAGAGGTCTTGGTCTCAATGTAACCCGCTCCAAAATTGTCGGCGGTGGTTCAAAATCAAAACTCTGGATGAAGATCTGCGCCAACGTCATGAATCTGACACTCGATGTCCCTGCCATTCAGGAGGGCCCCTCTCTCGGCGGCGCCATGCTGGCGGCTGTCGGCTGCGGTGAATTCGCTTCTGTCGAGGACGCGGCAGATCGCATCATACATGTCACAGATACAATCGAGCCAGACCCGGTTCTCACGGAAAAATACGAGGAGAAGTATAACCGGTTCCGTAAATTCTATCCTGCTCTCAAGGGCCTGTTCTGACATGAACGAGATAAAACACGCTGCGCGAGTTTTATCTCGCTATTGCGACGCTCGCCGCACACGAATACTTCGCATTCGGCTGTGGCTCACTGTTCGCGTAAAAAATAAAAGGAGGGCTTTCACACGAATTTCATCGCGTGAAAGCCCTCCTTTTTCTGTTTTTATAAATCCTGCGGATTCTGTTTTCTTTTATCCCGGATGTCAGAATTACTTATTCCGATATTTTGCTCAGGCTTTCCTTACAATATCAGCCATCACATCAGAATCTCTCATTCTGATATTTCATTCAGGCTTTCTTTGCAATCTCAGCCTTGATATCCGCCGTGAGCTTCGGAACGATCTTGTTCAGATCTCCGACGATTCCGATGTCTGCAACATCAAAGATCGGCGCGGATTCGTCCTTGTTGATCGCGATGATCAGGTCGGACTCCTCCATACCAGCTACATGCTGGATGGCTCCGGAAATACCGATTGCGAAATAAATGTTCGGACGAACGGTCTTGCCTGTCTGACCGACCTGCAGGTCCTTCGGTGCCCATCCGTTATCAACAACCGCACGGGAGCAGGACACCTCTCCGCCAAGAACATCCGCCAGGTCTCTGAGGATCTGGAAGTTCTCCGGGCTTCCGACACCACGGCCGCCGGATACCAGAATCTTTGCCTTCTGGATATCTACCGTCTCGGTGACCTTCTTTACGACCTTCTCGATCGTGACATAGCGGTCATCCGGAGTGAATCCCGGATTGTAGTTAATAACCTCAGCCTTTGCGCCCTTGATCGGCGTGATCTTCTCCATAACGCCGGGACGGACGGTCGACATCTGCGGTCTGTTGTCCGGGCATGCGATGGTGGCAATGGTGTTGCCTCCAAATGCCGGACGGGTCATGAGCAGCTGATTGTGCTTCTGCTCCTGATTCGGCTTCGGCTGAAGCGGGAAATCTCCGATATCGAGGGAGGTGCAGTCCGCGGTAAGTCCTGTATGAACACGGGCCGATACCGTAGGTCCGAGATCGCGTCCGATCGCGGTTGCGCCTACCAGCATGATCTCCGGCTTGTACTTCTCGATAACGGATGCCAGTGCGTGTGCGTAAGGCTCCGTGCGGTACTCCTTCAGTTCCGGATCATCCACAACGATGACCCTGTCCGCGCCGTACTCGGCAAGTTCGTCCGCAAGGTCTCCAACCTGGTATCCGATCAGGACCGCGGTAACCTGTGTGTTCAGAGGCTTTGCCAGGTCTCTCGCCTTTCCGAGGAGCTCGAAGGCAATGTTGTCAATGTGATTATCTACCTGCTGTGCAAAGATATATACACCCTTGTAATCTTCTAAACTCATTCTACTCACCGCCTTCATCAAATATAATGTCTCTTTGTCAGTTCTTCGCAGATGACAGCCGCACCGGCATCCGGATCAAGATCCTTGAACATGGTGCCTGCTCCCTTGCGTACCTTGTCGGAAGCCTTCGCGATCTTTGTCGGAGAACCAGCGAGACCGCAGTCCTCATCCTTCAGTGTAGTCAGATCATCGCGGTTGTAAGTGGTGATTTCCGCGTCAACCGCATCCCAGATTCCCGCCGGAGTCATGTAGCGCGGAGGATTCAGCTCGGAAAGAGCTGTGATCAGGCAGGGCATCTTTGCCTTCAGCACATGATATCTGTCGTCGAACTGACGCTCAACCTCTACGGTCTTCTCCGCCTCGTTCACCTTGATCGCCTGCGCATACGAGATCACCGGAATGCCGAGATGCTCCGCGATCTGCGGTCCAACCTGCGCGGTATCGCCGTCGATCGCCTGACGTCCGGTGATGATCAGATCATACTCTCCGATTTTGCGGATTCCGGCAGCAAGCGTCGAGGAAGTCGCCCAGGTATCTGCTCCGCCGAGCTTACGGTCGGTCAGAAGAACGCCTTTGTCCGCGCCCATCGCGATCGCCTCGCGAAGAACATCAGCTGCCTTCGGAAGTCCCATGGTGAGAACCGTAACCTCTGCTCCGGTCTCGTCCTTGATTCTCAGTGCCGCCTCAAGTCCGGCCTTGTCGTCCGGATTCATGATGGCAAGCATAGCCGCACGGTCCAGGGTACCATCCGGTTTGAATTTGACACCGCCTGCGGTATCCGGTACCTGTTTAATACAAACAATTATCTTCACGGTATATTCCTCCTGTTATTTCAGTAAACCGCATACAGTCTCCTACACACGCTTCGCGTGTGACGATCCTGTCTGCGTTTTCGAAGAGCTTATTTCAATAGATTCGCAGAAATAACCATACGCATAACTTCTGCGGTTCCCTCATAGATCTCGGTGATCTTTGCGTCACGCATCATACGCTCTACGTCATACTCTCTGATATAACCATAACCGCCGTGGAGCTGTACGCATTCTGTCGTGACATCCATCGCTGCCTTTGCCGCGAACAGCTTTGCTTCTGCAGCCTCTACGCTGTATGTGGATGCCGGTGAGAATCCGGCAGCGTCCTTCGCGCAGGCTGCCTTATATACCAGAAGCTGAGCCGCGTCACAGGTCGTCTTCAAATTTGCCAGCTGGAACTGTGTGTTCTGGAACTGCGCGATGGAGCGTCCGAACTGCTTTCTCTCCTTCGTGTAGGCAACCGTAAGGTCAAGTGCGCCTTCCGCAAGACCAAGTGCCTGTGTCGCGATTCCGATACGTCCGCCGTCCAGCGTGTGCATGGCAATTCCGAAGCCCTTGCCCTTCGCGCCGAGGATGTTCTCCTTCGGAATACGGCAGTCCTGGAAAATCAGCTCATAGGTCGCGGATCCGCGGATACCCATCTTCTTCTCCTTCGTTCCGAAGGTGAAGCCCGGTGTTCCCTTTTCCACGATGAATGCGGAGATCTCTTTCTGTTTTCTGCCGCGTTTCTCAACGGTTCCCGTTACCGCGATGATAATGTAGACATCTGCTTCCTTGCCGTTTGTGATGAAGCACTTGGAGCCGTTCAGTACCCACTCGTCTCCGTCAAGAACCGCCTTTGTCTGCTGTCCCTGCGCGTCTGTTCCGGCGCCGGGCTCTGTCAGACCGAAGGCACCGAGCCACTCACCTTTTGCGAGCTTCGGAATATATTTCTTCTTCTGCTCTTCAGTACCAAAGGTCATGATCGGGTCGATGCACAGTGAAGTATGAGCGGAAAGAGCAACCGCAGTCGTTCCGCAGACCTTTGCGATCTCCTCCAGGCAGAGTACATACGTCAGCTCATCGCAGCCCTGTCCGCCGTACTCTCTGGGCGCGGTAATTCCCATAAAGCCGTATTTTGCAAGCTTGTCAAATGTCTCGCGCGGAAATCTCTCTTCCTCATCGATCTCCTGCGCAAGAGGCTTTACTTCATTCTGCGCGAAGTCTCTGAAAAGAGATCTCGCCATTTCATGTTTTTTATCTAACGTGAAATCCATGTCTAACCTCCAAACGTTATTATAATCTCTTCCGGAAAGCAAAACGGGCAACCGCACGCGTGAACCGGTGGCAGATACGTCTGTACAGCCACTCGATGCAGCGCCGGAAACCGGAGCCGGACGTCTTTTCGAAGGTGTCCTGAAAGGACACGCGTTTATCCGGCAAACGGACGCAGTGCTCCGCCGCCGGAAAATGTATGCTTTATGATTTGATTACTTCTTGTCGGTCGGAACCTTTCCGCCATTGGAGTAATCATAGAATCCGATTCCGGTCTTGACTCCGAGCTGTTTGCCGCGAACCATCTTGCGAAGAAGCGGGCATGCGCGGTACTTGGAATCACCGGTCTCTTTGTAAATGACATCCATGATGGCAAGTACAATATCAAGTCCGATATAATCTCCCAGCTCAAGCGGTCCCATCGGATGGTTGCATCCGAGCTTCATAGCGGTATCAATGCCTTCAATATCAGAAACGCCTGCAGCGTATACACAGATTCCTTCATTGATCATCGGCACAAGGATACGGTTTACAACGAATCCGGCTGCCTCATTAACCTCTACCGGAGTCTTGCCGAGCTTAACCGCAATCTCCTTGACCCGGGCAACGATCTCAGCAGGAGTGTTGATTCCGGCAATAACCTCTACCAGCTTCATAACCGGTGCCGGATTGAAGAAATGCATTCCGATGACCGGTTTTGCAAGTCCGGATCCGATCTCGGTGATAGACAGGGAAGAAGTGTTGGACGCGTAGATGCAGTTCGGGTTCTTTACGACGTTCTCCTGAAGATCCTTGAAGCAGTTTTTCTTGATTTCCATATTCTCAAGAGCAGCCTCTACGATCAGATCAGCATCTGTGCAGATTGTGTTCAGTCCGGTTTCGATCTTGCCAAGGATTCCATCGACAGTTGCCTGGTCAATCTTTCCCCGCGCCACTCTCTTATCGAGGCCCTTCTTGATCTTCGCGAAGCCGCCGTCAGCGAATTCCTGCTTGATATCGCAAAGATATACCTTCTCCACTTCGTCGCACTGTGCAAATGCCTGTGCAATACCGGAACCCATTGTGCCGGCGCCAATAATACCAACTTTCATTGCTGTACCTCCTGCATAGATTATTCTATAGTGATGGAAACAGTATCTGGTGTCCGGCTTCGGAACGCGAAAAAACCGGCGCCGGACACCTGTACTGTATTATACGATTACTTGTTCTGGAATGCCACGTGTTTTACCTTCTTCGGGTCATCCTTTTTGCGGAGGAAATTTGCCATTCCCTCTTTCTGATCCTCGGAATTGAAGCAGGAACCGAAGAGCTTCTCCTCGATCACAAGTGCATCATCGATATTCTCCTGAAGGCCCTCATTAACCGCTTTCTTGCATGCTCTTACCGCGATCGGCGCATTGCCCGCGATAATGGAAGCAATTTTTTTCACCGTTGGCATCAGCTCTTCCTGTGGCACCACCTGGTTGACAAGACCAATGCGGAACGCCTCATCCGCCTTGATGTTTCTTGCAGTGTAGATCAGCTGCTTTGCCATTCCCGGTCCTACCAGACGAGCAAGTCTCTGTGTGCCTCCAAAGCCCGGCGTTATTCCAAGACCGGCTTCCGGCTGTCCGAATACGGCATTCTCAGAGCAGATGCGGAAATCACAGCTCATTGCGATCTCGTTGCCGCCGCCCAGAGCAAATCCGTTAACCGCGGCAATGACAGGAATCGGGAGCGTCTCAATTTTGCGGAACAGGTCATTTCCCTTCTTGCCGAAAGCCTCTCCCTCGGCAGCTGTCAGGGTGCTCATCTCTCCGATATCCGCACCGGCCACGAAGGATTTATCGCCGGCGCCGGTGATGATAAGGCAACGGATGGTATCAAGATCAATGCCCTCAATCACCTTCTCCAGATCGTCAAGAACTTCGCTGTTTAATGCATTCAGAGCCTTCGGGCGGTCAATAGTGGCAATTGCTACCGCGCCTTCGGTTTCATATGTAACATATGCCATGATAGAAACCCTTTCTTATCCAATATGATTCAGGAGCCGGAAACGGCTCTCCCTGTGCAGGGAAAAACAGCTCCGTTTCAGCTCCTGATAAGTTTCCGTTTACTCCTCGTATCTCTCTACCGCGGTAGCGCAGCCCATGCCGCCGCCGATGCAAAGAGTTGCAAGACCTTTGTTCGCTTTTCTCTTCTGCATCTCATAGAGCAGGGTAACAAGGATTCTTGTTCCGGAGCATCCTACCGGATGTCCAAGAGCGATTGCTCCTCCGTTTACATTCAGCTTCTCCGGATCAAATCCGAGTTCCTTGGCAACTGCGAGAGACTGTGTAGCAAATGCCTCATTTGCCTCGTACAGATCGAAGTCCGCAACGGTCATTCCGGTCTTCTTCAGCAGATTTCTGGTAGCTACGATCGGTCCTACGCCCATGATAGCCGGATCAACACCGCCGAGCGCGCCTGCGATCCAGGAAGCCATCGGCTTTACACCGAGCTCTTTTGCCTTGGATTCTGTCATTACTACAACTGCTGCCGCACCGTCATTGATTCCGGAAGCATTACCCGCGGTTACAATTCCGTCCTTCTTGAAAGCGGGGCGAAGCTTTGCAAGTCCTTCTGCTGTTGTTCCCGGACGCGGTCCCTCATCGGTATCAACGATGGTAACCTTGCCCTTACGTCCCTTTACCTCTACCGGAACGATCTCATCTTTGAACTTGCCCTCTTCTATTGCCTTGCAGGCCTTCTGCTGAGATTTTGCGGAGAACTCGTCGAGCTCTTCTCTGGTCAGGCCGTATTTCTCGGCAACATTCTCAGCTGTGATTCCCATATGATAATTGTTGAACGCATCGGTAAGAGCGTCATGCGTCATGGAATCAATCAGTGCTCCATCGCCCATTCTATATCCATAACGTCCGTTCTGCAGAAGGTACGGAGCCTTGGACATGCTCTCCATGCCGCCTGCAACAACGATTTCTGCCTCTCCAGCACGGATCATGTCTGCTGCCATGTTCACAGCCGCAAGTCCGGAACCGCAGAGAATATTCAGAGTCATTGCCGGAACTTCAACCGGAATTCCTGCATTTACGGAAGCCTGACGGGCAACGTTCTGTCCCTGTCCTGCCTGAAGTACACATCCCATGTATACCATGTCTACCTTATCCGCCGGTACTCCGGAGCGCTTCAGAGCCTCTTTGATAACAATTGTTCCGAGATCAGCAACCGGAACTGTGCTAAGTTCTCCACCCATCTTACCGATCGCAGTACGGCAGGCGCCAGCAATAACAATTTTCTCAGCCATATTAAAGCCTCCTTAAAAAATAAATATTTAGTACGTGAAATATGTATTTCCTCATGAATCACCGTCAGGAAAAAGCCGGAACGCTGTACCGCGTCTTCTGATCCAGACCGCCGGAACAATGCTCGTTTATTTCTTAACGATGTAATCATAATACCCCTATTCCGCCTTTTTGTCAAATATTTATCAATCTTTATTTCAGAAAAAACTTACTAAATTTGGATTGCAATCTTGTATAGTTTTTTCCTTGACATCGCCGCCGCATGTCATCTCTTATTGGACCGTCTCCAGATGTTCATTTTCTCCGCCTCACGGATCAGTTCATCCCGTACCTTCGGATGTGCGATATTGATCAGCTGTTCCGCTCTCTGCCACATGGAGAGCCCCTTCAGGCAGACCTTTCCATATTCGGTCACGATATACATCGTGTTCGCGCGGGTATCTGTAACCACGCTTCCCGGGGTCAGCGTCGGACGGATCCGGCTCTTGATCTCCCCGGTCTTTTTGTCCTTGTACGCGGACGACAGGCAGATAAAGCTCTTTCCGCCCCTGGATTTGTACGCTCCAAGTACAAAGTCGAGCTGTCCGCCGGCTCCCGAAATATTCTTGATCCCAGCGCTCTCGGCGTTAACCTGTCCGTAAAGATCAATGTCCACAGCGTTATTAATAGAGATGAAATTATCAATCGCGCCGATGGTATCGATGTCGTTGACATATCCGACAGAGGCAGCCATACATTCCGGATTTCCGTCCAGATAATCGTACATTCTTCTGGTACCGGCGCCGAAAGCGTATACCTGAAGCCCCCGGTCAATGTTCTTCTTTGATCCGTTAATTTTGCCTGCCTCTGCCATATCTACAAAGGAATCCACATACATCTCCGTGTGTATACCAAGATCCTTCAGGTCACTTTCTGCAATCATTTTGCCGATCGCGTTCGGCATTCCTCCGATGCCCAGCTGCAGGCAGGCGCCGTCCGAAATTTCCGGTACCACAAGCTCCGCGACCGCCTTATCCACATCGCTGGCCTCTCCTCCTGCCGGCACCTCGTCAATCGCAGGATCATCTCCCTCGACGATCATATCGATCTGGTCGATGTGCACGTAATTATCCCGGGTTCCGAGGCATACCGGCATGTTTTTGTTCACCTCTGCGATTACGATATCTGCCGTCTCCACAACAGCGCTCATCTGACTCGCGCAGGGACCGAAATTAAAGTAGCCGTGTTTGTCCATTGGCGATACCTGAAAAATTGCCACATTCAGCGGCATCGTGCTTTCTCTGTAGAGGCGCGGCAGCTCAGAATAACGAAGCGGCGTATAAAAACAGAAACCTTTGGAGACCGAATGTCTCTCCACCGGGTTCATATGCCAGCTGTTCCAGATAAAATGCTCCGCCGGATTTTCAATTCCGAAGATAGCCGGAGCATGACAGAGAACACCGCCGCGGATGTTCACGTCATGAAGCTCAGGCATTCTCTTTGCCAGAGCTTTATCAACCGCGACATTCGTACCGACACACCATCCGTAATCAACCCAGTCGCCGCTCTTTATCACGGAAGCTGCTTTCTCGGCCGTTACCAGTTTCTCTTTATACTTTTCATCGTAATTCATCAGCTCATTCCTCCTCTTCCAGACGCCTTTCCGTTTCCATTTTCAGGGATCGCGTTTTTATGATATTTTTTTAACAACCTATCTGTATTTTACCATTTTTGTGACAGATGTAAATTATTTTTCTGCTATTTTCTTTTCCCGCTATTGTCTTTCTGTTTCTTCGCCTCCTCCATTTTCCGTTTACATCCGGTTCTGTATATAATTTTGCATTGGTTACCAATCACAGTTAGAAAAGACAGTTTTTTCACATTATCCGCCACACCTCAAGGGCAGTCTTCATGGAACAGCCCTGCCGAAGGAAGCACCACAAACGGAACAATTTTCCACCAACAGTCTGACCGGAACAGCAAGAACAGCGAAAATTCCTGCTTTGCACTGTTCATTTCTTTCGAAAAAGGATATACTGAGTTTAAGCGTCTGCAACAACTCAAATTCATGGCGCTGGACAGGAGAATATATATGAGAGAGATTCTCATATCAACAGAAAGCGGATCCGATCTTCCGGAATCACTTGTACAAAAATATCAGATCCATGTTGTTCCAATGCATGTCATTATGAACGGCGAGTCATTTGACGACGGTCATTTTCCGATTGACCGCGTTTTTGACTATTTTGACGAAACCGGGAGGATACCGACGACATCCGCGGTAAATGAAGGCGAATACATCGACTTTTTCCACAAGCTGCAGGAAGAGCATCCCGGATGTGTGATTTATCACTTTGCCTACTCTGCCGCCGCATCAAGCACATATGACCACGCCCGGCTTGCCATTGATGACGAGGGTTTTCAGGATGTCTATCTGATTGATACAAAGTCTGTATCCGGAGGCTGCACCGCTTACATTTCAGAAGCATACCGTCTGATCCGGGAACGCGGGGAGCATATCACCGATTACAGCGCCTTCGCGGATGAACTCCGATCCATCTCAGATCATATCGAATGCCAGTTCATCCCGGCGACACTCGCATATCTGCGGGCTGGCGGAAGAGTATCCAATGCCTCATACATTGCCGCCAACATCCTCAATCTGAAACCTCTGATCGAGATTGACAGCACCGGTCACCTGATCGCAACCAGGAAATACCGGGGTTCCATGCGCAAGATTGTCGATAAGTTCTATCGGGATTTTCTCAGCCGTTATGACTGCCGCAAGGATACCCTGTATCTGATGTACGGAAAGGGACTCGCTCAGGATGTTCTGGACCGCATGAAGGAAATCGCCATCGAGAGTGGATTCCGGAATACTGAGTATGTCATGACCGGCTGCACCATTTCCTGCCACGGCGGAAAAGGTGCCATGGGCATCGCTGCGGTCACTGTATAAGCTTGGGCGGCTGTTCTGCATAAGCAGAACAGCCGCCCTTAATCGTGTTTACGGCCACAGGCGGCCGCAAACCGCAAATAATGAGATTTTGCTATTATTCTATAAGCATCGCATCCCCGAAGCTGAAGAAGCGATATTTTTCCTGCACAGCGATGCGGTACGCATTCATGATATTGTCCTTACCCGCAAACGCGGATACCAGCATGATCAGTGTGGATTCCGGGAGGTGAAAATTCGTGATCAGTCCGTCCATGATCTTGAACTGATAGCCCGGATAGATAAAGATGCTGGTCCAGGCGCTGCCCGGCTGAAGGATTCCATTCTCATCTGTCGCGGATTCCAGTGTGCGGCAGCTGGTTGTGCCCACACAGATCACCCGGCCTCCTGCTGCCTTCGTATCATTGATGATTTTTGCCTGATCCGGCTCTACAATATACATCTCGGAATGCATCTGATGCTTCGTGACATCCTCCACCTTTACCGGACGGAAGGTGCCGAGGCCCACATGAAGCGTCACATGCGCAATCTTCACGCCCTTGTCCCGGATCTGCTGAAGCAGTTCCTTTGTAAAATGAAGCCCTGCCGTCGGTGCCGCTGCCGATCCGTCATTCTTCGCGTAGACGGTATTATATCTGGTGCGGTCCTTCAGTTTGTGTTTGATGTACGGCGGAAGAGGCATCTCTCCGAGCTTGTCCAGAATTTCCTCGAAAATTCCCTCATAATGAAACTGAATAAACCGGTTTCCGTCTTCCGTCACATCAACGACGGTGCCTGTCAGGATTCCCTCGTGTCCGAAAACAAGTTCCGTTCCAACCTTGCATTTCCTTCCGGGCTTCACCAGCGTCTCCCATATATTATCCTTCTTCCGTGTCAGAAGCAGAACCTCGATCACCGCGCCAGTATCCTTCTTGGTCCCGTAAAGACGGGCAGGAATCACCTTTGTATCATTGATGACCAGACAGTCCTTATCTGTCAGATGATCTATCACCTGTGTGAAGTGTTCGTGCCGCACCTCTCCGGTCTCTCTGTTCAGGCACATCAGTCTGGAGGAACTTCTGTCCTCCAGCGGGTCCTGGGCAATCAGTTCCTGCGGCAGGTCGTAATAGAAATCACTTGTTTTCATCGGCATGTTTCTTTTTCTCCTTCTGATCACCGGCATCTGACGGATGCTTGTAAAAACTGTGATAGTATTTTTTCGGATAAAATACCTGATCCGATGCCTCCAGCCTTCCCACTCCGTTTTCCACGTCAATAATGCTGACGGAGCAGTTCATCGGCACACCTCCGTGCCAGAAATCTTTTTTGTCCTCGTATACATTGTTCAGAAAAGCGCGGACGGCGCAGCCATGTGAGGATACCAGTACGGTTTTGTCCTGCAGATCGGGGTTGTGAATCAGCTCCTCATAAAAACTATGAGTTCTCTCCAGAACATCCTGTATCCGTTCCCCGCCCGCTGGCGGAATATAATGAAGCGGATCCTCCTGAAACCGGATATACTCATGCAGCGGAATCTGCATTCTCTCCGGATGATCCGCATCGCAGCACAATCCTTCCCAGACTCCGAATCCGATTTCCTCAATTCTCGGCTCCGGAATCACCGGAACCTTGCGGTCCGCGAGAATAATTTCAGCCGTATGACGGGCACGAACCAGGGGACTTGTGTAGCAGAGATCAAATTCCACTTCCCGGAGCGCTTTCGCAGTCATCTCCGCGAGCAATACTCCCTCGCTGTCCAGATCACTGCCTTTTTGTCCCTGCAGCCGTCTCTCCTTGTTCCAGGATGTTTCGCCATGCCGGATTGCGTATATTTTCACCTTTACCACTCCTCTTACATTACTGCCGAAGCTCGATGCCGAGACCTGACAGTCCGTTCAGAATCTTCTTCATTGCCGACGCGATATCCGACTCCTCCAGCGTCTTTTCTCTGGAACGGAATGTCAGCGAATAAGCCATGGATTTATGTCCTGCCTCAACCTGTTCTCCCTCATAGATATCGAACAGCTTCAGATCCTCCAGGATCTTTCCGCCCCTCTGTCGGATCATTTTCTCAATAACTGCCGCTTCGATTTCCTTCGGAACTACCATGGATATATCACGGGTTACCGCGGGGAATTTCGCAATCCCCTCAAACTTACGATCGAAGGAAGCGAACGGAAGGATCTCCGGCATATCAAGTACAGCCACATATGCGCGCTCACCGATTCCGTAGTTTTTCAGTACCATCGGATGAACTTCGCCGAGATACCCGATAATATTTCCGTCATATCGGATCAGTGCCTGGCGTCCGGGGTGAAGGAACGGTTTTCCGGCTTTCGCATCGTATTCTACCCTGTCATGCATGCCGATCTGTCCGAGGAATTCCTCTGCCACACCTTTCATATCGTAGAAGTCGCCCTTGCCGTAAAAGCCCAGAGTAAACTGCATTCTCTCGTCCGGAAGTTCTTTCAGCGGAAGTTCCTTCGGGATATATATATTTCCGAGCTCGTAGAGACGGACATCTTTGTTGCGCCGGTTGTAGTTGGTCGCCAGGGATGTCAGCATGCCGTTCAGAGAAGTGGTCCGCATGATCGAAAAATCCTCACCAAGCGGGTTGGAAATCGAAATAGCCTTTCTGACCGGGTCATCCTCCGGGAACAGAAGCTTGTCGAAGGCTTTCGGACTCTCGAAGGAGTAGCACATGCCCTGAGAAAATCCGCAGTACTCTGCCACGTCTCTTGCCTTGGCCTCAACCCTGTTCTTGAAGGACAGTCTTCCAGTAGTTGCCTCTCCGGTCGGAAGTGTCGTCGGGATATTATTATAACCGAAGAATCTCGCGACTTCCTCCGCAATATCGCAGGTTCTGTGAATATCCTGCCGGAAGGTCGGAGCCACGATCTCATTCGTCTTCTTATCATATCTGAGTTCCACAGAGGCAAGATACTTCAGCTGCTCCTCCGCTGAAAGGTTCGTGCCCAGAAGGCGGTTGATTTTGTCAGGCTCAAACGTAACTCTCGACTCTTCTCGTTTAACTGGGTAGATATCAATGGCTCCGCCGACTACCTCTCCTGCCCCGAACTCTTCGATAAGCATGCAGGCGCGGTTCATCGCTTCAAGGGCAGTATTCGGATCGAGGCCCTTGTCAAATTTTCTGGATGCATCCGTCTGGTTTCCAATCTTTTTTGAGGAAAGACGGATATTGGTACCGTCAAAGCAGGCCGCTTCAAAAAGCATGGTGTGTACATTGTCCGTAATCATGGAATTTTCTCCTCCCATGATTCCGGCCAGGCCTACCGCCTTCTCATCGTCACGGATCGTCAGAATCGAGGAATCCAGCGTGTATTCTTTTCCGTCCAGAGTGGTGAATTTCTCACCGTCATCTGCCCGTCTCACGATGATATGCTTTCCGGCAATTGTATCGAGATCGTAAGCATGCATCGGCTGCCCGTATTCCTCCATCACATAGTTCGTGATATCCACGACATTATTGATGGGACGGATGCCGTTTGAAGCGAGACATCTCTGCATCCACTTCGGCGACGGTGCCAGATGAATGTTTTTCACGACTCTTGCCGTATAGCGCGGGCATAGAGTCTGGTCCTCAACGGTTACCCTGATATAGTCATTGACATCCTCGTTGTTGCCTGTCTCCCTGATCACCGGCGGATAAAACTTCTGATGGAAGGTAGCTGCCGCCTCTCTGGCGATCCCAATCACGCTATAACAGTCTACGCGGTTCGAGGTGATTTCGTATTCAAAGTTCACGTCGTGGAGACCGAGCGCTGCAATCGCGTCATCTCCGGGCTTCACCCCGTCATCCTTTGAAAACTCATAGATTCCGTTCTCCGGCGCCTCGGGATAGAATTCTCTGGAACTTCCGAGCTCCTCAATTGAGCACATCATTCCGTGCGACGGAACTCCGCGGAGCATACCGTCCTTGATCTCAATGCCATCCTCGGGAAGCGCGCTTCCGTCATGTCCGCCGGCGACTTTTCCTCCGGGAAGAACAACCGGGGTAAGCATGCCCTCGTGCGCATTGGGCGCGCCGGTCACGATCTGTATCGTCCCGGTTCCGATATCCACCTGGCAGATCACCAGATGGTCAGCATCCGGATGCTTCTCGATCGATCGGATCTGTCCGACCACAATATTTTTCAGATTTTTATCCAGTACCTCGTAGGTCTCACATTTTGTTCCGGAAAGCGTCATCCCGTCAAAATATTCCTGCGGGGTGACATTAAGATCCGGTACGTATTTTTTTATCCATGAATAAGATGTATTCATTTTTCTCTCCTATATCTGATCAGGGTTTTGTCTTCGCCTGTGCTTTATTCTCACCTGCGGCTTTATCCTCGCCTGCGGCTTTATCCTCACCTGCGGCTTTATCCATGCCTCAGTTTTTTATTTCTCTGAACCCGGCGCATCCATGTTCCGTTTCTATCTCTCCGGATCATCAGAACTGCTTCAGGAACCGCGCATCGTTCTCGTACAGAAGGCGCATGTCATCAATTTCATACTTCAGAAGCGCGATACGCTCAAGTCCCACGCCAAACGCAAAGCCCGTGTACTGTTCCGGATCAATGCCGCACATTTCCAGTACATGCGGATGAACCATTCCGCATCCGAGGATTTCGATCCATCCCTCGCCCTTGCAGAAACGGCATCCCTTTCCACCACACTTGAAGCAGCTGACATCCATCTCTGCACTCGGTTCTGTAAACGGGAAGTGATGCGGACGGAACTTTGTCTTCGTGTCCGGTCCAAAGATTTCCTTTGCGAACTCTTCCAGGGTGCCCTTGAGATCTGAGAATGTAATATTTTTGTCGATGACAAGGCCCTCCACCTGATGGAAGGAAGGAGAATGGGTGGCATCCACCTCGTCCGCGCGGAATACCCGTCCGGGTGAGATCATCCGGATCGGCAGATTTCCCTGCTCCATTCTCCTGGCCTGAACCGGAGATGTCTGCGTACGCAGCACGATGTCCTTTGTGATGTAGAAGGTATCCTGCTCGTCCTTTGCCGGATGGTTCGCCGGAATGTTCAGCTTTGTAAAATTATACTCGTCGTACTCAACTTCCGGTCCTTCCACGACCTCGTATCCCATTCCGACAAAGATTCTCTCCATCTCTTCGAGTGCGATTGTGTTCGGATGACGATGACCGATCTCAGCCTTCTTCGCCGGAAGCGTCACATCGATGGTTTCCTGCTTCATACGCAGATTCATCTGCTCCAGTTCAATCTTCTGCCTTGCCTCATCCAGTTTCTCCGAAATTGTATCTCTCGCCTCATTGACAAGCTGCCCGACCCTCGGACGATCCTCCGGCGCCACATCCTTCATGGCTTTCATCAGATTCTTCAGCTCACCCTTTTTTCCAAGTACATTGACACGGATCTCGTTCAACGCATCCGGAGTGTGAGCTTCCCGAAGGCTCTCCAATGTCTTTCCGACAATCGCTTCCAGTTTTTCCTTCATGCTTACATCACTCATTGTTTTTCCTCTTTCATCTTTGATCTTTTTTGATCTTTACATGATACTTCAGCGGTGCTCTCTGATTCACCGCCCGGGCAGGGCCCCATCGCTGTCTTACCAGTAACTCCTCCGCATCACTGGAAGGCCGCCGGCACCATTCCTGTCAACGGGCTTCCGACGAATGCTGCATTCCGGTCAAGGCCAGGCCGCCTTCCGACGAAAAAATGTTATTTCCGTCTGAATGCCGCTCCTTCAGCTGAAAACAGAAGCGCAACGAGATAAAACACGCTGCGCGAGTTTTATCTCGCTATCGCGACGCTCGCCGCACACGAATACTTCGCATTCGGCTGCGGCTCACTGTTCGCGTAAAAAAAGCCCCATCCCTGTCTAGGGACGAGGCAAAACTCTCGCGGTACCACCCTGATTCCCGATTCTCCCGCATGATTCTCCCTGCTGCCGCAGGCTGTTCTCCACACAGAAAAAACGGACACTCATAGCTGCTGTAACGTGCAGACACGTCTGATCCTACCGGCCGGAAAAACTCCGGCGTTCAGAAAAGAAGCTCCGACGCGAAACTCTGAATATACCGGAGCCCGGAAGAACTTTCAGCCATCGATCCTTCCTCTCTGCGGGTCAATATACCCATACATACGTCTTCAACGCTTTTCACTGCCTGTTATTCTAGCTTCTTCCCCTAACAGTGTCAAGAAAAACGGCATAAAATGTATGTGGTGGATTTATTTCCTCTTTCAGCTCTCGCAAAAAGGGGGAGCATACGATCGCCCGGTCATGCCAACGGAAGCGCCGAACTTGCAGATCTCGCTATCGCGACGCTCGCCGCACACGAATACTTCGCATTCGGCTGCGGCTCACTGTTCGCGTAAAAAAAGGGAGGAGAGCATACACTCTCCTCCGACCCGAAATGCCGTTCCTGCCATTTGACTCCTAGAAATAAATTCCAGGTGGGCAACCGCAAACGTACTTTTGCCTTCCTCTGCAAACGGAGGCCTGACAGCCGTACCTTGATATAGGAATCCCGTTTTAAAGTAAATGTAGGTTCATAATAGACAGGGGATCGAACACCCCAGGAAAATTCATTTCAACATTTCGTGTTATTCATTAAACTGAAATGCGATCCATTCTACCACACTCTGTACAGGCTTCAGATTGCTCCGTGCTCTGCGTTCTCGCAATCCTCCAGATAAACGTTATATCTGCTGACCACTTCATATGACTAGTGGTGAATTTGCCGACCGCTTCATCTAATTAGATTATATATGATTGTTCTCTGTTTTTCAATCGCAAAAAGCATCTTCTAACCAGGAGCAATCGAATAAATCATCTCTCCGGCGTATGCCTGACCCTGCGTTATGGAATACCGCCACAGCTCAGGACTGTTCCGTTTTTTTCAAATTTTTGAGGTTCTTGTCGATGATCTCCTCATAATCAGCGACAGCCTGTTCTCCCTTCTCAATTCTCTCGAACAGATCCGAGTATTCAAAAGGCGGTGTATCCTTGTTTTCTCTGTAATAAAGCGAGCCCAGCTCCGCATAGATATCCTTAAGCTTTGCTTTCTCCATCTCAAGCTTTGCCTTGGTGGAAGCCGCGCTTCCGAGATCCTGCGCACCCTTCCCGATTCTGCTTCCGAGCTCTTTCGCGGAATTCTTCAATTCCCCGAATTTCTCATCGAATGCACTCATTTCTCAAGACTCCTTTCAGCCGCCTCAACAACATGGCTTACAAGAACAGATGTCGTTACGCTTCCAACGCCTCCCGGCACCGGTGTAATCGCATCAACAATCGGCTCCACCTTGTCGTAGGAAACATCTCCACAGAGCTTCCCCTCGTCATTCACGTTGATACCCACATCGATTACAATCTGTCCCGGTCTCACAAAAGTGTCATCAACCACATCGCGGTGTCCCGCTGCGACCACAAGAACATCCGCCTCTCTCGCCTCCGCTGCCATATCCTTTGTCTTGGTGTGGCAGATGGTAACGGTCGCGTTCTGCTTCAGCAGCATCATTGCAACCGGCTTTCCGATAACCAGGCTTCTTCCGATGACGACAGCCTTCTTTCCCTTCAGATCCACCTGATAATGTCTGAGGATCTCCATTACTGCCTGTGCTGTGCAGGGAGGAAAGCCCTTTTTCTGACCAGTATAGACACCTACCATGGATCCGTCTGTGATTCCATCGATATCCTTCTCCGGATCGAGAGCCGCAATGACCGCCTTCTCATCCAGCGTCTTCGGCAGCGGACGGAAAATCAGCACTCCGTGAATCGAACTGTCCTTGTTCACCTGATCGATGACGCCCATCAGCTCTTCCTGAGAAACGTTCTCGGGAAATACAAATTTCTTGTATTCAACACCGAGCTTTTCACAGCGCTTGGTTGCACCGCGCTCATATGACAGATCCGCGTCCTTTTCGCCTACACGAATGATTCCGAGGGTGGGAACGACACCCTTTTCCTTCAGCGCATTGACCCGGTCAATGATCTGCTGGTTCAGATCCGCATTTACTTCCTTGCCCAATAACTGTTTTGCCATTTCTGTCAATCCCTCTTTCTATAATGATATTGATTCGTATTGCCGCCCAAAGCTCTGCTTTTCCACAGGTTTAAAAAGTCACTCACATCTCTTTGACTCCACGTCACAAGATCTGACAGACCATTCCGGTCTCTTCTTCTCCATGAAATTGCAAGAGGTCTGTCGATACAGTGAACCCTGTCACGGATTCAGCTTCCGGAGTACTTCCTGATAAATCTGATCCGCCAGGGAGCAATAGATATCCAGCATCTCATCACAATCTCTGTTCAGCATCTCCGCGTACTCCCGGTCCTTCATGGATCCCGTGTTGATGTACACATTCAGACTCGCTCCCCGGAGAGCTGCGCTGCAGAGAGCCGCCGCAACTCCCGCATCACTTACCGCAAGAACCGATCCCTTCGTCTGGAAGACACGGATCATAGAGATCACGCGACAGATCTTGTGCATGATCTGCATCGGCGCGCTGCATGCGCCCTTCAGACATTCCTCAAGAACCTCTGCCTTATGTGCCTGTTCTTCCGGTGTCGCATGAGGAAGTCCGTATGCGGCTGCCAGCGGAGCAAACGCCTTTGCATCCTCCTCCACGCACTCGAGCAGCTCCTGCTGAAGTTTCGTGACCTTTTCCATCAGATCCAGAATCTCCGCTTCAACATCCTTATATTTCTTCTTGCCAACCGTGAGATTCCCCACCATGTTGCAGAGCGCCGCCCCAAGGGCGCCTACAAGAGCTGAAGCTCCGCCGCCGCCGGGTACAGGAGCCTTCGAGGAAAGCTTTTCCGTAAACTCTTCGCAGGAAAGATCTGTGAATCTGTAAGTCTGTCCCGCTGAATCCTTCTGATTCATTACTTTTTCATCACTCACTGAATAGTCTGCCTCCTTTTCTGATTCTGAAACGTTAGATCACTACATACACCATCCGTTATTCATTATCCGGAAACGCAGACAGATCACCCGTCGCGGAATCCGCAGCGCATATAAATCCGGACCTTCATTATAGATTTTATAAATTAATACAGCTCATGGCACAATGTATTGGACGTTTATCTTTTAGCTGACGAGATAAGGTACACTCCGCGGATTTCGTAACATTATCCCGACCTCTGATCCTCTTTGCCCCGGCTGCGTTTTTCCGCCCGCGCAGATACAGAATGTGCCCGCGGCAACTGCCGTTGAACAGCAAGAAAACCGCAGGCACACTAATTATTTCACCCTGTACAAGAATGTACAATCCTTATAGACTTAACCGGATCAGCCGGACACAGGAGATCATCTCAGAACAGGCCTGTGATCTTGCCGTTCTCGTCCACATCGATGTCCATTGCCGCCGGATGCTTCGGAAGTCCCGGCATTGTGCTGATTTCACCGGTAAGCGCTACAATAAAGCCTGCTCCCGCCGAAATCTTCAGATTACGGACAGTTACTACGAAACCGCTCGGAGCGCCGAGTCTGGTCGGATCATCCGTGAGACTGTACTGAGTCTTTGCCACGCAGATAGGAACATTGCTGTATCCAGCATCTTCCAGCTTCTTCAGCTGTTTCTTCGCGTTCGCTGTAAATTCGACATGATCTCCGCCGTATACCTTCTGGACAATGGCGTTCAGCTTATCCTCGATTGAGGTGCCCTCAAGCTCATAGCTGTAGGTGAATGTGGAGTTGTCCTGCTCACAGAGACGAACTACCTCTTTTGCAAGATCAATACCGCCTTCGCCGCCCTTTGCCCATACCTCGGACAGGCAGACATTTACGCCGAGCTCTTTGCACTTCTCCTCAACAAGATCAAGCTCCGCCTTTGTATCGGTCGGGAACGCATTGATCGCAACCACGCAGGGAAGATGATATACGTTCTTGATATTGCTTACGTGCTTGAGCAGATTCGGAAGGCCCTTTTCCAAAGCTTCCAGATTCTCATTGTTCAGATCTGCCTTTGCGACTCCGCCATTGTACTTCAGAGCGCGAACGGTAGCGACAATCACGACCGCGTTTGGCTTAAGACCTGCAAAACGGCACTTGATATCCAGGAATTTCTCCGCTCCCAGATCCGCGCCGAATCCGGCCTCTGTCACACAGTAATCACCGAGCTTCAGAGCTGTGCGTGTGGCGATAACGGAGTTGCAGCCGTGCGCGATATTGGCGAACGGACCTCCATGAACCAGAACCGGCGTATGCTCCAGCGTCTGAACCAGGTTCGGCTTGATAGCGTCCTTCAGAAGGGCGGTCATCGCTCCTGCAGCGCCGAGATCTCCGGCTGTAACCGGCTTCTCCTCTGACGCCTTGCCGTAGGTGTAGCCGACGATAAGCTTTGACAGTCTCTGCTTCAGATCCATCAGATCCTTTGCAAGACAGAAGGTAGCCATAACCTCGGAAGCAACCGTGATATCAAATCCGTCAGAACGCGGAACACCGTCAAGTCTGGTTCCAAGACCATCGATTACGTTTCTGAGCTGACGGTCGTTCATATCTACGCAGCGTCTCCAGATCACCTTTCTGGGGTCAATGTTGAACGGATTTCCCTGCTGAATGGAATTGTCTACCATTGCCGCGAGAAGGTTGTTCGCAGCTCCGATAGCATGCATGTCGCCGGTAAAATGAAGATTAATGTCCTCCATCGGCACAACCTGAGCATAGCCGCCGCCTGCGGCTCCGCCCTTGACACCGAATACAGGTCCCATCGAAGGCTCACGAATCGCACCTACCGGATGCTTGCCTAATCTGGAAAGGGCATCAATCAAACCGATGGAAGTCGTTGTCTTGCCCTCGCCTGCCGGAGTCGGATTGATTGCGGTGACAAGAACCAGCTTTCCGTCCGGCTTATCCAGTTTGTCCATTAATTTGTCGGAGATCTTCGCCTTATACTTTCCGTAGTACTCCAGATACTCCTCGTCGATACCCGCTGCTTCAGCGACCTTCGAGATCGGATCCATTACACATTCCTGAGCAATCTCAATGTCTGATTTGTAGCCCATACTAAAATATCCTCCTTTAAGACAGCATCTCATATACTATACTGTACCGGTAATTATTGTAACACAGTTTACAATAGTCATCTACTTCTTTTTTTAATATTATTCTGTTATTTCTAATTATATTCAATATAATTCAATCATGTATGCTTTTATATCTTTTATTTACTGTCATTTTCTCGTTCTGGCGCAAATAATTTTCCTCAAAAATTGTGCAAGCTCCTACAAAAAACAGGAGATTGAATCATATCTTTTTGACTCAATCTCCTGTTTTTTGTTCAGTCTAACCAATATTTGTGTGAAATAAATAACAATCAGGCCGTCCGTGATCTTTGCGGAATCTTTTTGAAATTATTTGTACAATTTGCTCAATTAAAGATTTCTGCCGTCATCTGAGCTTTACGGACGGGAACAGCGTGCTGTCCGTGTGCGGCAGGAAGCAGCATGCGACGAATTCATCCATATACGTATTCACTGTGGAAAGTTCCATATAAGTCATGCTGCGCGCAATCTCATACACCTTTCGTTCAGCATCTCCGGACAGCAGCATGCTGTACGCACCCGTCAGAGAGGAATTGCCAATGTAATGGAATTTCTCAAGAGGTATGTCCGGAAACATTCCGATCGTAACCGCGTTTTTCATGTTTATGCCACTGCCGATTCCGCCTGCCACATATACATCATCGATAACTTCGACAGGAAGCTCCAGCTGCCTGAGCATCGTGCGGATTGCGGAAAAAATGGCTCCCTTCGCACGGATGAAGTTGTCGATGTCAACCTCTGTGATTTCAATGTCCTTAACGCTGTCTGCATCCTTCTCATATGCAATGACATAGCTTCCCATTCCGTATTTGTCGTGTCGGATTCTCTCCCCCTCACGGACAAACTTTCCCTTCGGATTGATAATCCCGTTGATATACAGCTCAGCGATAGTGTCAATCAGCCCTGATCCGCACAGGCCGACGGGCTTCTGCCCCTTATCTCCAATGATGCTGAGCGTCGGCTCCATCGTCTCCTTGTCGATCGTGATCGCGTCGATCGCGCCGTCTGTCGCGCGCATACCGCAGCTGATATCGCCTCCCTCAAACGCGGGTCCTGCTGAACATGCGCAGCTCACGAGAAAATCGGAATTTCCCAACACCAGCTCTCCGTTCGTTCCAAGATCAATGAACAGCGACATCTCCGGACGGTTCCAGATCATGCTGATGAACGCTCCTGCTGTGATGTCGCCTCCCACATAGCTTCCGATATTCGGAGCCAGAATGATGTGTGCATCCGGGTGAATGTCGATTCCGATATCCGAGGCGAACAGTGAATTTGTCTTGAAGAAAGTGGGAATATACGGCTCCTTTCGGATCGGATCCGCATCGACGCCGAACAGAAGATGGTTCATCGTCGTATTTCCCGCAACGGCCATCCGATAGATGTGGCTCTTCGGAAATTTTGCCGCCCGGCAGATTTCCTGAATCAGCGGATTGATCGTTTCCTTAATCACCGCGTCCTGAAGCCTTTTACCACCTCCCGGTTTCTGAGACTCAATGATCCGGTTGATGACGTCGGCTCCATAACGGATCTGCCCATTGCCCGAGGACGCCTTTCCGAGAATTTCTCCGGTTTTCATATTCAGCAACACCGCTGAAACGGTAGTGGTACCGATATCTACCGCGAGTCCGCCGATCACAACATCAACGGAGGCCGGAAGCATGTCATATACAAACACATCTTTCCCGGTCGTCCGGACGACACATTTCACATGAAAATCGCTCACACGAAGGACATGTGCCATTTTCCTCATGACGGAATAAGGAAGCCTCACCTTCCCGATCCCGGTTTTCTTCCTGATTGCATCCACAACCCTCTCATTGTCCGGTCTGGTATCATCCAGCGTCGGGGCATCCATCCGGATCTCGATAACATCCATATTATTCCGGTACTCAATCCCCGCCTTCTTTACCTGATCCGTCGCATCCCGGAAGATTTTCAGCTCAGCAGGAGAACTCAAATCCGCGACCCGCATTCTGCTCTTGTAGGCGGAAGCAATATCCGGAACTTCAACTGTGACATCCCCGATCACCTTGCTGGCGCAGGCCAGTCTCCATCCTGCCGCATAGTCCTCATCCGTGATGTGCCGCGTCTGCCTGGACTCCACTTCCCCTGACACGATTTTTACCCGGCACTTTCCGCACGAAGCATTCCCGGAACAGGGTGCGTCAATCGCGACATTACTCTTCTGCGCTACAGACAGAATCGTTTCTCCATCATTTGCAAAGGCTTCCGTCCGGCTGCCTTCCTCTGTCACAAATGTAATCTTGTACATACCTTACCTCCACCTTCTACTGTTTACTCCGGCAACGGATCCGGTCGTTCACTCACTGGTTACCAATCTGTATCATTTCACGCGCTGCATATGATAAAACAGCCTGTGTGTTATCAATCGCAGACCGAATAGCATGAGGTATCCTTACACGCGCTGCATACGATAAAAAGCGTCACAAGCTATATATGTCCCTGCGCCGCTGTTCTGCTTCGCATGCCCAGAAACCGCCCGCCTGACGACAGCCTTATACAGCAACAGACTCCGGGAAGTATTCTTCCCGGAGCCTGTTTTTCCATCCTCTGTGATTACAGCTCCAGATAGGAATCTGCATACAGTGTGTTGCCTTTGAATACATCGCAGGACTTGATTGTCTCCATCAGTCTCTGATCGCACGGATTCACAATTGCAGAGGTAAGACCCTGCATCATTGCCATGGCAACAAGTGCGGAATCCATGATCGGGCGAATGTTCTTCGGCATTCCGTTGGAGTTGTTGGAAAGACCGCCGGTAGAATTCAGTCCCATATCGGAGAACATCTTGATGCACTCCAGAACCTCCATCTGCTTGTCCTGCATTCCCTTTACAACGACGAACAGCGGATCAAACCAGAGGTCCTCAGCTTCCATTCCGAGCTCCATGCCGTGCTCAAGCATATTCTGGCAATGCATCATACGCTCATCGTTATCGGCAGCGATCGGTCCGTTGGAGCAAAGCGCGATAACAATTGCATCATTTGCCGCTGCAAGATCGATGTTGCTCATGCGGTCTCCTGCGTCCGCGGAGTTCACGATCGGTTTGCCCTTGGAACGGTTGTAAACAGAAATTCCCGCTTCAATCGCTGCTTTGTTGGAGGTATCCAGCGCAAGCGGAACGTTATCAAAATTGCTCTGAATAAGCTCAACCGCCCATTTCATAAGCTCCGGTCCGTTGCTCTCAGCAGGTCCGATGTTAACGTCAAGATACGTAGCGCCTGCGTCAATCTGCTCCTTTGCACGCTTCAGAATAGCCTCCGGCTCCTTGTTGTCCATAGCTCTGCGGATTGCCGGGGAAATGCAATGGATACGTTCACCGATTGTAACGAATTTTGCCATGTTTTTGTCTCCTTTATACTTTTATATAGATTTTGCCGCGGGACGGGCAGCATCACTGCTGTCCGTCCTGCCCGAAGAGATCAGATCTCTCCGTTTGCTTTCATATCCTTCAGGAACTTCACAAGCTGAACTGCCTCAAGAGGAGCCACTACAATCTTCCAGCCCGGAAGCTTGTTCTCAAGATCTCCCTTCAGAACAGCTACCTTACCAGGAATGATAAGGGTACGGTTCTTGATCTTGCCCTCGACGTTCTCCTGAACGTACTTGGAGATGGAGGTTGCGGAGAGCTTTCCTGCAGCCCAGGATGTCAGTACGGAAAGTCCGCCGGCATCGGAAATAATCAGATTGCAGGGTACTCCGGATCTCTCCAGCTCACCGGATACAAGGAAGTACGTAAGAGCGAAGTCAACGGTCGTCAGGCATACAGAGTTCTCATCTGCTCCGTTGATCGGATAGATTCCCGGTGCGACCTTCATCGGCTTCTGCGGATCAGTGAACAGGTTCTGGCGCAGTCCGTAAAGCGGAAGGGCCATAGCATAATCCATGGTGTCCACAACGACGATGGAGCCGTATTTCAGTGTGAACAGAGCAACGAGGGACTGCTGAAGCTCTCTGTCATCGGTCAGCTTGTTGACCTTTACAATGGACGGATATCCGAAGCTGCGGTCTCCGTCTGCCAGTGCCGCACGTCTGATAATAACAGCCGCCTCAAAGGTAGCCTTGATCGAATCCATTGTCACATCGAGAATCAGGTTCTTATTGCCAAGCTTCTCGAGCTTCTGAACGGTATCATAGAGCTCGTCGATGCTTGTACCGCTGACGCCAAGCACAACACCGGCATCGGTCGCAAGCTTGTTGAATGCCTCGTAGTTGGAAGCGTCCGCTCCGTCAAGCACAGGCTTGGTATCCTTAACCGCATCCAGTGCAGCCTTTGCCGCTGCCTCATCCTTTACGGAAAGGATAACCGGGCGAACCGCTGCAGCCTTCTTTGCCACCTCAGCGAATCTTTCCGGTGTCGTATCCTTACCGAAGTTTACATTGATCATCTCTGTATACATACGCTCGTTGATACGGTCGTAGTCTACAGAAGGAACCTGTGCGAGCTTTGCATCGATCTCCGCGTCATCCATGCAGGTGCAGATGTTTGCCGCGTAAACAGTCTTATTTACGAAGGTCTTCTCATGTCTGTACAGAACCGTCTCTCCGCCGAGCGTATGCTCGCTGTCTCCCGCTCCTACCTTAATCGTCTTCATCGGCGGAGCAGTTGCCTCAGAGAGCTGCTCCAGAGCCTCTGCAGACATATGCGGGCACTCACTGATCTGCTTTGCGCCCTGCGCTACCTTCATGGAGAATGCCATACATGTCGGGCATCCGCATTCCTTACAGTTTTTCTTCGGGGTCAGTTTGAAAATCTGAATACCACTTAATGCCATAATTCTTTATCCTCCTCTGCTCTCTTAGACTAATTCCTTGATTAACCTGGAAATTGTTTTAACAGATTCCGGATGTTTCAAAATTACAGCATCAGAACCGGAAACAAGGCAGGCTGTCGCGGTCTGAACCTCCATGGAAATTCCGCGGGCCTCAACCGGTCCCCATCCTTCATCAGCATCTTCCTCTGCAGCCGTAGATTCCTTCACTGCCCATGTCTCGGAAGCAACCGGTGTGATGATCGGCATCTGAAGCATCTTGTCATCCTGTCCGAGTGCCGCCGCACGTACACGGTCAAATGTGGAAATCGTGTAATCAAAGCCGTATCCGACCGCTGCGGAACCGGTATTCATCACGATACTGGATGCCGGAACGCCGAGCTGCGTCATTACTACGTTCAGCTGTTTTGCAAGGTTGATATCAACCGCGGATTCTGCTCCGACCTTCTGACCGTAAGCAAGGCCCGCAGCTGCGCCGATTGCCTTGTAGTTCTCTTCCTTCGCTGACATTACCAGAATATTCTTTCCCTGAAGGGCTCCCGCAACCTTCGCGAGAAGATCCGCATCCTTCTCAACGTTCTTGCAGCCTTCCACAACCAGCGGAGTGTCGATGGCATCGGCGACTTCCTTTGCAACCGCTACCAGATCATCCACTGATTTGTTTGCTCCGTTCGGATCTCCGCCAGCCAAACGAAGTACGACAAAATCTCCGCCGGGCATCTGTGCTGCCTTCTTGGCGATTTCGCCGATGGTATTGCATCCCGCGTAATAAGCCTTTACGCCATCCGGCTCTCCGTCAAGGCCAAGATCTGTGATCTCAACGCCGATCTTCGGGCCGGAGCCGAGCGACCCGTCAAAGCTGTAGAAAGGAAATGTATTCTCCCCTCCGAGCTTGATCGCCTTGTCGCCTGTTCCGATTTCAACCTCATTAATAGAGGCATTGAATTTGTGTGCTTTACGGTTAAACGGCATTTCTCTTGTTCCTCCTAAGCGAGTAAAAATAGTATAACAATCTTAAACTTCTGCCGGCTCCGCCAGGTTATCTGTCCGCAAAAATACACAGGCAGCTTCTGCGATGCCGGAATTGTTACCCTTCTATCATACCAAAAAATACATCAATATTCCATCCTGACAGGTGAAATACCACAACGAGATAAAACACGCTGCGCGAGTTTTATCTCGCTATCGCGACGCTCGCCGCACACGAATACTTCGCATTCGGCTGCGGCTCACTGTTCGCGTAAAAAAGCCTGCCGGAAAAGGCGTCCCCATAAACGCCTTTTCCGACCAGCCTGATCAACGAATTACATCATCGGATCCATGCTGAGTGCCGGATGTCCCTTCTCGGTCAGCCATGCAACCAGCTCCTCAGGATCGGTCGTAACGGTTTCATCCGCAATCATATCACAGAAGTTGTCGATTCCGTACAGTTCCTTCGCGGTCTTATTGACAGCATCCGCAACCTGATCCTTCAGATCCTTCGGCATCCATACGATTCTGGCAATTCCGCCTTCTGCCTTCATGAACTTCTTGGATGCGATGAAATGCTTGCCATGTCCCATGAAGCCCGGTGTCTGAACACCGCCGCCTGTCATGGAAGCGAGCTCTGAGAATGTCATTCCGAGAGGAGTCTGACCTGCATACTCACGGTTTGCGATGCAGACACCGTTGGAGAACGGCTCAATACCGCAGATACACTCGAAGCATCCGCAGGATGTCATCGGCTTCTCCATGATGGAATACAGAGATACATCATCAAGCGCACCCTGGGAGAACTTCTTGACTGCCTCGTTTACATCCTCATACTCACCGATTCTCTCATCGATCGGGCGCTCCTTTGTAACAACCTGGCAGGGTCCGTTCGGATCCAGCTCATGCGTTGCCTTTGCATCGAACCAGGATACGGCTCCGCACAGTCCGAGACGCTCCGGAGTTACGATACATACATGGCTCGGAGAGAATGCCTGACACATGATGCAGCTGTAATATACATCAACTGCCTCATCGGTCATGCTCGACAGTCTCTCGTCACGCTTGTCAAACATCGGAATGGCAATCTCATGACGGATTCTTGTGCAGTCCTCCGGCTTGGTGTAAATCTTTACCTGACATTTGTCTACAACAGCGGCAAATTCGTTCTTGATCTGGGTGTACAGAACCTCTGCAAGATCCTTTGCGCGGAAGCCGGCATTGAAGGTATCCTTACTGATACGGATACGGATCATATCACGCTGACCGGTGTGCATCAGACCCTCGATGCAGTTGAGGTAAGAATGGAACTTACGCTCGAATACCGGCTCGAAGTCTGCCTGCATGTTCTTTCCGGCAACCTCAACCACATAGGCGATAGACTGCTTGCTGCCGACCGGGAATTCATCGAAGTCCGGTCCGATCAGCTCGAAGGAGTGATCCTCAACCTCTGACGGGTCCTTCATATGTACGAGCTCGCAGCAATCCACACGGGAACCGTCAAACTCAACCTGCATGTCACCGCGGCGTACGATTTCACCTTCGAACGCGGAGCCGAAGGAAACCGGAATATCTACCTTTGTGATCTTGATCTTGATGTTTCTCGCTTCCAGGGAAGCAGCATTCATCTTTTCTACCGGAACCTTCGGAATCAGGCATTCCGGAACCGCGAAGGTATCCTCGTTCGTGATAACCGGGAATCCAAGCGCGATCGCGCCGGCTCCGGCTGCCACGATAACTTCGTTCAGAGGAGCAAAAGCATTGACAAATGCCGGAACACGCTCCTTGGTATATGCCATGAGTCCTGCGGCGTCACCCGGTTTGATGTTGCCAAAGATCAGTGCCGCACGGATCGCGACAGAAACGACATGTGCAACAGCTGTGATATCCTTGCCAAGCGGGATTACACGGACATTAGCGCCCATCTTAACCTTCTGCTGCGCGCACTGATCAATGATGCCGCCGACCAGTGTAACGAGCTGTCCCTGCTCCTGATAGGATTTAACAAGGGCTGCGCCCTCTTCTGCTGTCGGAGCCTCACCGATGATAACCGGAACGCCCGGAATATCTCCGGTAACAAGCGGAACACCGAGCTCACGGATAACCGGATCCGGCAGATGACCTGTGTAAGGAGCCTCATACGGCGTATCGTTATCAATATACTTGAGAACCTCGATGAACTCCGCAAGAAGAGCCGTTGCTACACCGGACATCAGAGCGTCATTCAGCTTTGCCTCTCTTGTCATAAGTGTCTTGACAACCGCAAGCGCATCTTTCAGCTCGCCAAGTGTGCTGACCTTGGTTCCTGTAACAGCATAATAGCACGGAATGCTGTATGCAGTCCCCGGAAAGCCTACCTTTTTGTCTGCGCCATACTTTGCGATGGCATCGTCTACGGCCTTTTCTGTCAGTCCGTAAACTGCATCATTTCCCTGAAAAATCACATCAAATAAAGTCATTTTTCTACCTCCGCGTTTTTTATTTGATCTATTTTTGCTTTAATAGAACTAACTTCTTCAAGGAGCTGCCTGCTGTAATCATACGGTGAACAGCCCTGCCTGTCGGCATCCATGATATCCGTATTATAGTGTATGAATCCGAGGATATTTTCCTCCGGTATCCGGGATCGGATAAATTCTTCATCCTTCTCGTCACGGATCTTATTTGCCACCACATTGACATCGTTGATGCCAAGCTGAGCGGCAAGCCGTTTTACATTTTTGTATGTCTGAATGCTCCTCGCCCCCGGTTCGATCACGACAATGAACTGGTCCATTCCCTTTGTGGTTCCTCTTGCGAGATGCTCCAGTCCTGCCTCCATATCCATGATCACCACATCGTTGCTGCGAAGCATCAGATGATGAATCAGTCTTCGGAGCAGCACGTGCTCCGGGCAGACGCATCCGCGGCCCGCTGTATCTACGGTTCCGAGAAGAAGAAGCTTCACGCCGTTCTTCTCTCTTGCAAACTTATCCGGAAGATCATCAACCTTCGGATTCAGCTTGTACATATTCGTAATCTCGTCCAGATCAGTCCTCTCATTAATCAGCTCACGCATCTTTGTGATCGGAACGATCTGGTCGAGTTCGTCTTCTGAAAAACCGAGCGCCAGTCCAAGGTTTGCGTCCGGATCCACATCCACCGCAAGCACCCCATTGCCCTGATCCGCATACATCCTGGCCAGTGTTGCCGCAAACGTGGTCTTGCCGACGCCGCCTTTTCCGGTGATCGCTATCTTCATTAATAAAGCCTCCAACTCTGCTGAATAATTCCGGCCGCTCCCGTTCTTATCACACGGATAATCTGCGCAAAGGCAGCCGGAAACAGCGGCGGACAGCCCCGGAACCTGCGAAGGTGCAGGTCACGAAGCGATCCGCAGCTGATACTTTTCTATGGCGTCCCGCATCCGGGTGCGCCGGCCTGCATTTGTAAATCTGTCTGTGCGGCTTTTGATCAGATTCCGAGTGCTTTTCTCTTCTCCTCGATTCTCTCGATCATCTCGTCACCGAGCTTATCGATATCCGGCTCGAAGGTATATGCAGCCTCAACCCAGTCGCGGATTCCACCGGTAAGAAGGTCGGTGATCTGATCCGATCCGGATACTCCAGGTTCAACTCCAAGGAAGGTATCAATTCCGGTAGCAACCACATAGTTTCCGATGGATACCGCCTTTTCGGACATCCATTCCGGAGCGCAGCCGACAACAGGAAGCTGAGAAATATTGCAGCCAGCCTGTTTTGCCAGATCCGATACCAATACGCACATACGGCTGATATCTACGCAGGATCCCATATGAAGAACCGGCGGGATATCTGCGAGTTCACAAACGGTTTTCAGACCGGTTCCGCAGATCTCCTTTGCCTCCTTATCCATGAGTCCGACTCTTGCAGCTGCCTGTGCCGAACATCCGGATGCGACAATCAGAATATCGTTCTCGATCAGCTTCTTCATCAGACCGATGTGAGCGGTATCCGGACGAACCCGCGGGTTATTGCAGCCGACCATCGCAACGCATCCGCGGATAACACCGGATGTGATGCAGTCAACCAGCGGCTGAAGCGTATCCAGCTCGTCCACCTGAGAGTTTGTAACCACGTTGAGCTGTTTCTTGATTGCTTCAACAGAATATCCGACGGTTGCCTTTGTCTTCAGCTGCGGGATATGTACAAGCTCCGGTTTTCTGTTCTTGAAGTTCTTCACAGCCGTCTCAACGATAAGCTTTGCCTGCTTATCCGCATCGTCTACATCAAACTCGATGAAATCGGAATCTGGCATTCTGGCAATCGGAGAAGTTGTGATGAACTTTGTGTGGAAGCATTTGGACAGGGGTCCAAGTGCCGGGAAGATACACTGAACATCAACGACAATCGCCTCGCAGGCTCCGGTCAGAACTACATTTTCCTGCTGCAGGAAGTTTCCTGCCATCGGGATTCCGCGGCGCATCGCAACCTCATTGGATGTGCAGCACACGCCGGATACGGTGATTCCCTTTGCGCCGACGCTCTTGGCGAGCTCGATCATCTCGGGATCTTCCGCATAGTCACAGACAAGCTCGGAAAGTGCCGGATCGTGTCCGTGTACAACGATATTTACGTTCTCCTCGACCATTACGCCAAGGTTCGCGCTTGTGTCAACCGGCTTCGGTGTTCCGAACAGAACATCGGAGAACTCGGTTCCGGCCATGGAACCGCCCCATCCGTCGGACATTCCGGCTCTCAGAGACTGACGGATCAGTGCCTCCGGCAGAGAGGAGTTGCCCATATGTGTCATATGCATGGAGCAGGAAATCTCACGGTCGATTGCTCTCGGCTCAATCTCCGCCTTGTGCCAGAGCTCTCTGGTGTGCTCCGGAGCTCTCGACAGCCATCTCTGCGTGCCGAATACCTTTCCGTACTCCTCCATTGCCATGTACGCAACCTCGTGAGCGAGGTCATAGATATCCTTTCCCTCAGTCTCAACGCCCCACTCCTTCGCGATACGGGTCAGTTTCTCAGGATCCTTCACGGTGTACGGGCCTTCCGGCTTTGTATTGTAAAGGGTGTAGCAGATGGAACGTCCGTGATCTGAATGGGTGGCAGCGCCTCCCGCTACAAAACGCAGGAAGTTTCTTCCAACAATTCCATGCGCGTCGCAGCCGCAGATTCCGCGAGGTGCCTTCGGTGTGATACGGCACGGTCCCATGCGGCAGATCCGGCAGCAGATTCCCTTCTCACCGAATCCGCAGTGCGGGGTCTGATTCTTCAGTCTGGCCTGATAGGAATCCGCTCCTACTTTTGCGCCAGTTTCCAATAATCTGTTGGTGGCCGCCTCGAGTTCTTCGATCGTATACGGTCTGAATGCCATGCTTTTGTCCTCCTCAAAAGTATAATGGTTTATTAAGTTAATTAAACAAAAATATAATCTATCTGCGGTCCCTCATCACAGAACCGCTCTGCCGCAGGCAGCAGAACCACTGCATCGCCTGTGCCAGCATTCGAAATGAAATACGTACCCGGCTTACGCCCCTCCGGTACGTTACCCGCATCCGGATCTCAGAGTCCCAGCTTTTTGACTGCCTCCATCAGAGCAGCTCTTACCGGTGAATCCTCCGGGAGATCAACAGATGGTTTTCCATCGCAATCGAACTCATACACGGTATCATCTGCCGGAACCACCGCGAGCAGCTCCAGGCCCTGCTTCTCGATTTCCTCTTTTGTGCCCTCATTGAGCTTTCCGTTCGGAGCACGGTTGACAATCAGTCCGATTCTCTCCGGATTCAGATGACACTCTGCAATCAGATCCTTGATCCTTCCGGCAGCCTGAACGCCTCTTCTGGAGCAGTCACTGACAAGAATTGCCGTCTCCATACTTGGAAGAATGCCCCTGCTGATATGTTCAAGTCCCGCCTCATTGTCCACTACAATGTAGGGATAGTTCGACTGAAGCTTCTGAAGCTGTGTCTGAAGCAGTCCGTTGACGTAGCAGTAGCATCCCTTCCCCTGAGTACGCCCCATGACCAGGAGGTCAAAATCATCCTCCTCTGTGAGCGCGCCCTGTAAACGGAACTGCGCGTACTCCGCCTTGCTCATTCCGGAGGGAAGCTTGCTTCCAAAATCCTCCGCATGATTGATCTCTTCACGAATCTCTCCGAGTGTCGGCGGTGCCTCGACTCCGAGAACTTCGTTAAGATTTGAATTTGCATCCGCATCCACCGCAAGCACGGGACCCTTCCCGCTCTTACAGAGATACTGTATTAATAATGCAGTCAGTGTCGTCTTTCCGACACCGCCCTTGCCTGCAACGGCAATCACATGCGCCATTGGCGATTACACCTCCTGTTTCCTTATCTGCATCTGCAGTAAAAAAGCTCTGCTGTCCTGTTCCCTGCTCATCCGGTCAGGGGAACTGTCATCAGTCGCAGACCAGCATAACCTTGCTCGCCGCAAGATCCACCCACTTGATTCTGCCCTGAATTCTTGTCTGTTCTCCAACAATATCTTCTACAATCACGAAATCACCGTCCACATCGATTCGTGCGGTGTTTTCCATGATTACGGTATTGTCGCTTTCCTTATATACGGTTGCGAGACACATTTCTATCAACTCCTTTGCTGTGTCTTCTGCGTCAATGCTCCTCTCCGGCCTTTTCCTTCAGGTGCTCCTTATAAAGCGTCAGAGCGATATTCAGATACATGTTGCCCTTCTGGTATTCGGTGACACCCTCTTTGATCTGTGCCGCGACGTCTGCCAGTCCCTGTTTCTCCAGTTCGCCGGCCATCTTCTCCGCTTCCGCGGCGTGCTGTGTGTTGTGCTGAACCATATAGTTCAATAAAGCAAATGTCTGATCCTTGCACTTCCCGCTTTCCGGTTCGCAGCTGCCGCATCCGGCATTGCAGGCTTCCGCATGGTCGTGATCATGGTGATCGTGATCATGTGCGCCGTGAGGAATCAGATTTCCATTTTCATCTCTTAAAATATGCATGAGAGACCTCCGCTGAAATGATCAATCGCTGAAAAAACAAGCATGATATTCTTTTCACAAGCACCTTGATTATATACTCACCCATGGAAAATATCAATAGAAGTCATTTGGCAAAGGGCTCGTTTTTTGTACAAAGTGAACGTAAAAAAACGTTTTCACAAAATTAACCTTCTCCTGAATCCGGATTTTTTTGTACAGGTATGCACAAGTCGTCCCGGCCGACAGGAGGAGCTTTTGTCTGTTGCCGCCACCATCCTCCCCAGGGGGTTCTCCAGTTCGAAAACTTGCACATTTTTGGCACGTCTTTTTAATGTAATCTGCACAATTCTTCCGCAGGGTATCAAAAAATTGTATTTTTTTGCAAACACAGCGCATACCTGTCCTTACGCCGCGGTGATGATTGCACTTTTCCATAATGTGTATTATGATAATAGCAATATTTTCCATCTGTACGGGGGATTAAACCGATGATCCTGTGCATTTTCCCCGCTTTCGGATCTCAGGTTTCCGGTAACATCTCTATTTTAAATGATTTCGGCCGTAATTTCCATACTTTTTCATGCATTCTGCTTATTATAACATTCATTGCTTCGTCAAGCGGCTGTGATCAATGTCATATCATCATTTTCGGTTTTTGAACCGGATGTTTAAAAATAACCGGAGCAATCGAAATCGCTTTACCTGGGATATCAAACGATAGGCTGGATATTTCAGATGACCTTAAATCGGGTATCAAAAGATAGTCGGAAGATTTTAGTTGACTTTAAATCAGAATATTTCAGATGTTTTAATGCGAGGTATCAGACTATGACCAAAGAATTTAAGAAGATAAATATCCCGTCTCACCCCTTGAACGACGGGAATTCCATCCCGCTGCTCGGACTCGGGGTTTACAAGACAACGGATGAAAAAGATATGCACACCGCCGTGGACGCTGCTTACCGCTGCGGCTATCGTCTGTTTGACACGGCTTCTGTCTACGGCAACGAAGAGCTTTTAGGAAATGCCATCCGGGACCTTGATATTCCGAGAGAGAAGATTTTTCTCACGTCGAAGGTCTGGAACAACGCCCAGCGGCTCGGAGACGTGTCGGGTGCCTTCCAGCGGACGCTGGACAGGCTCGGAACCGCTTATATCGATCTATACCTGATTCACTGGCCGGTTCCGGGATGTACCCGGCAGACCTGGAGGGAACTGATCCGCCTGAAGGAATCAGGACTTGCCCGATCCATCGGCGTGAGCAATTTTTCCCCGGCTCAGCTCGAATGTCTTGAGCAGGAAACCGGCGTTGTTCCGGTACTCAATCAAATAGAATGCCATCCCCTCTGGCGTCAGCGCGAAACCGTAAATTACTGCCAGAGCCACGGTATTCAGGTTCAGGCTTATGCGCCGCTCGCGCGCGGCGCATACAAGGACCGCGAGATTCTCATCAAGATCGGCGAAAAATACGGAAAAACGGCCGCCCAGACCGGTCTCCGGTGGCTGATACAGAGGGGCATCTCAGTGATTCCGAAATCCGTACACCCTTCCCGCATCGTGGAAAACGCGGACATCTTTGATTTTGCCCTCACAGAACCGGAGATGACCGCAATCGACGCGATGGATGAAGGGCTTCGCACCGCTCACATCCCTCAGGATCTTGTTGATACGGAATGGGCGGTTCTGACTGACTGACAGACGGATTGATTAAAGGATAACTTATTCGTCCCACTCTTCGATCTCATCTTTTCCGTCCCGCTGCATCAGCTCATTTACGGCGTCACGGGCGGGCTTTCCGTGAAAGAGCACTTCATTCACCTCATTCACGATCGGCATATCCACGTGATATTTCTCCGCGAGCATTTTTCCCGCCCTGGCAGAATATACGCCCTCGACCACCTGGTGCACTTCCTTCATCGCGGCTTCCATGGTATATCCCTGCCCCATCAGATAGCCCGCCTTCCGATTGCGGCTGTGCAGACTCGCGCAGGTTACGATCAGATCACCAATTCCGGACAGACCGTAGAGCGTTCTCATGTGAATGCCCATCGCGCCTCCAAGCCTTGCAAGTTCTGCGCTTCCTCTGGTGATCAGCGCCGCCTTTGTGTTGTCCCCGTATCCGAGCCCGTCCGCAATTCCCGCCGCAAGAGCCATCACGTTCTTCAATGCCGCCCCGAGCTGAATTCCCTTCATGTCCGAGCTTGTGTACACCCGGAATACCGGCGACATAAAGACGGACTGCACCCGGTTCGCGGTCTCTCTGCTGTGCGCCCCGGCGACAATAGCCGTCGGAAGGCCTCTTCCGACCTCCTCCGCGTGACTGGGGCCGGAAAGAACAGCCACATCCGCCTGCGGAATCTCCTGCTCAATGATCTCGCTCATTGTCATCAGAGAATTTTCCTCGATCCCCTTTGCCACACTGACGATCAGCAGTCCGGGCCGGACCAGTCCACTCATCTTGTGTGCCGTATTCCTCAGGGCAGGAGAAGGAACTGCCAGCACAATGAGATTCCTTCCGGCACAGGCCTCCCCGAGATCTGTCGTATACTCCACGGAATCCGGAAGAATCACACCCGGAAGTTTATCCGTGTTCTGATGATTCTTTTGATACATTTCCGTTTCTTCCGCGCGGTAGGACCAAAGGGTCAGCTCGTGACCATTATTGCATAAAAGCCAGGTAAGCGCGGTCCCCCAGCTTCCCGAACCAATCACACTGATTTTTGCCATCGATTCACCTCCCTAATATCTGCCGTGCCGCCACGGCCCCGCTGCAATGCGCGAGTCACCGTTATTATTTATCCGACGGATGGCGATGACTCAGATAAGTCTTCCTTTCGCACCCGGCCGCAAGCCTCTTGATATTGCCACGATGCTGGAAATACGCGAGTGCGGTGAGGATCGCCGTAAGCACACACATCTCCGTGAGCCGGGCTGTTGTCATCGAATATCTTCCCATTGCACAAAAAACGCAGAGAAATACCAGAAACTCCGTAGACAGTGACAGCGAGCTCAGAGACACATAGTGAGTCGCGAAAAAAATCGAAAAGAACAGCACCGTACCCACCAGTATCATCGGCCAGTCGCCAAAAGCGATGACCATTCCCGCCGTCGCAGCGATTCCCTTGCCCCCTCGAAAATCCATATAGAACGGATAGTCATGTCCGAGGATGACTCCGGCAGCTGTCCAGATCTTGAGAAGCGGGAAGAGCTCCGGGTATGAATTGCGGAAAATCAGCCAGGTAAGAATAACAGCAAGAATACACTTCATTACGTCCCCGGCCATCGTCATGAGACCGGCTTTCGTTCCGAGCGTGCGAAGCGCGTTAGTCGTTCCCGCGTTGCCGCTCCCCATCTTCCGGATGTCCACGCCCTTTGCTTTTCCGATGAAATAAGAGGTCTGAAACAGACCAAATCCGTATCCGATCAGCAGACTGCAAGCCCGTGCAAGCATCTCTCAGTTCTCCTCCTTGTCCTGTCTCTCCCTGATAATGAAACGGATCGCGGTTCCCTTAAAACCGAAGGCATCACGCACCCGGTTCTCCAGATATCTCTGATAAGAGAAATGCATCAGTTTCTTCTCATTCACAAAGATTACAAAGGTCGGCGGCTTCACCGCTACCTGTGTCATATAAAAAACTTTCAGCCTCCTTCCCTTATCTGACGGCGGCTGCTGCATGGCAAGAGCTTCGGTCAGGATGTCATTCAGAACACCGGTCTGCACACGAAGCGTCTGCGAATCCAAAATCTCATCGATGGTGTCAAAGAGCTTCGGAAGTCTCTGTCCGGTTTTGGCGGATATGAAGATAATCTCCGCGTAATAGGCAAAGGAGAGGGTATTTCTAACCTTGTTCGTAAACTCCTTCACGGATTTATCATCCTTCTCGACCGCATCCCACTTATTCACCGCGACAATCAGCCCTTTCCCTCTCTCGTGGGCGATTCCGGCAATCTTCGCGTCCTGCTCGGTGATTCCCTCCGTCGCGTCGATCACGACAACCGCGATATCACAGCGCTCCACCGCAGATACAGTCCGGATGATGCTGTACCGCTCCAGGTCCTCCTTTATCTTGCTCTTTCTCCGAAGACCCGCGGTATCAATGAAGGTATAATTCTTCCCGTTCCGGGAAATAACCGTGTCGATCGCATCTCTTGTGGTGCCTGCGATATCCGATACAATGACCCGGTTACCGCCGAGTAGTTTATTGATTATAGAGGACTTTCCGACATTCGGCTTCCCGACAACGGCAATTCTGGGATTCTCGTCCTCCTCCGGCGCCTCTGCTCCCTCTGGGAACTTCGAAATCACCGCATCGAGAAGATCCCCAAGTCCCTGCTTTCCTTCCGCAGAAATCGCATAAGGTTCTCCTATACCAAGGTTATAGAACTCATATACATCCATCTGCTGTGCCTTGAAGCTGTCCACCTTATTCACGGCAAGCACAATCGGCTTCCGGCTCTTGCGCAGCATGGTGGCAACCTGATAATCCGCGTCTGTCAGTCCCTGACGGACGTCGGTCATAAAAATGATCACATCAGCGGTGTCGATGGCGATCATCGCCTGTTCTCTCATCTGCGAGAGGATCACGTCGCTGCTGTCCGGCTCGATTCCACCGGTATCAATCATCGTAAACTCATGAGAGAGCCAGCTGACATCGGTATAGATCCGGTCCCTGGTCACTCCGGGCGTATCCTTCACAATGGAGATTCTCTCTCCTGCAAGAGCATTAAATAATGTAGACTTACCCACGTTCGGGCGTCCCACAACTGCTACGATCGGTTTGCTCATACATCTGTCTCCTTCTATGTGTACTGCCCTTCGTCTCTCCGAGAACCGCAAGGCAGAAATCCTTTCCCTCCGGATCCACCACAGTGACGGGAACCTTTAGTTCCATTATAACCTGTTCAACCGTGATGTCATCCAGAAAAACATTTTCCCCGGAACGAAGCATATTGCAGGGAATCAAAAGCTCCTCCCCGAGTTCTTTTCCCTTCAGCTGACGAATCAGATCCGTCCCTGTGACAAGTCCGGACACAGTGATTCTCTCGCCGAAAAAGTCATTCCGGATTGGTACGATCCGGACGCAGACCTGCGGATATTTCTCCCGGATCAGTCCGCACAGCTTTCGAATGGTATCGGCAGGAAGCTGTCCCGTCGCAATCGTCAGGTTCCGTGTCCTGTCATCTCCGCTGCGTTCCCGCAGCTCCTCTCTCACCTCTGTCTCCAGAAGCCTCAGCATGCCGACACCATTTTCCAGCTGAAGATAGCCGTCATACCGCTCCTCCTCCGGAATGTCCCTGCCCGCCAGAAGATACCACTCGTCCGACGCATGCACAAAATGCACTCCGTACTTAGGGTACAGCTTTTTCTGCCAGCTTTCGATATGGTCAATTACCTTCGCCGCATCATCTCCATTGAACGGCTCGAGGGGGTACAGACCGTCCCGGAACCTGGAAAGTCCTACCGGCACAACCGAAAGGCTCCGGAGCGCAGGCAGGTATCCGGTGAGATCCCGGATGGTCCGTTCCAGCTCCTCCCCGTCATTCAGGCCTTTACAGAGAACGATCTGCCCGTTAATCTCGATCCCGGCGTCCGCCAGCCTCTTCACCTTCGGAAAAACATCTCCCGCAAACCGGTTGTGAAGCATCTTCCTGCGGAGTTCCGGATTCGTGGTCTGAAACGAAATATTGATGGGTTCCATCCGGTAGCGGATAATCCGGTCTATATCGCTGTCGCTCATGTTTGTCAGCGTGACATAGTTGCCCTGAAGGAAGGACAATCTGGAATCGTCATCCTTGAAATAGAGCGTATCTCGCATTCCCTTCGGCATCTGGTCAATGAAGCAGAAAACGCAGTGGTTGCTGCAGGATTTGTAGTCATCCATCAGCCCGTTTTCAAACTCCACACCAAGGTCCTCATCCGGATCCTTCTCGATTTCCAGTTCCCATTCTTCGCCGGATTTCTTCTTTTTCAGCAGGACCACAATATAACTGTCATTCACCAAAAACCGGTAGTCAAAAATATCCTCAATATCGTTTCCATTGATCTTCAGAATCTCATCGCCGGGCTCCATTTCCATTTCCTCGGCAATGCTTCCGGGTTCGATTTTTCTTATAATATGTGCAGTCTTTCCCATTTTCCATCCTCCGATCATCCTACAAATCATAACAAATCCGCTCTGAAAAAGCAACTTGACCGCGGAAGCAGGCATTGACACCCCTTTTTTTCAATGCTAATATGTGTCGTGTACGCCCGTGCGAATTCATTATCTGCTATAGCGGAGCCGTTTTTTACGCGAATTTCCGGGCATCCCGTTGTGAAAAAACATTATACCGGAGGCTTTCATGGCTAATACAAAATATCTGGTGAATGCATCTGCAGTCGCTCCTCTCAAGCTGATCGCTCTGCCCGGATGCGAAGAAATGGCTAAGACCATCAACAAGTATCTGATCCAGTTCCGGCAGGAGATCTCTGCCCAGAACACCGCAAAGAAGGACACCTATGGATATGCCACAGACAATTACATCATCGACGTGAACCTTCCCCGTTTCGGAAGCGGCGAGGGCAAGGGTGTCATCAATGAGTCCGTACGGGGCGTTGACCTTTTCATCCTCGTTGATGTATGCAATTACAGCGTCACCTACAGCGAGTTCGGAAACATCAACCACATGAGCCCCGATGACCATTTCCAGAACCTCAAGCGCGTCATCGCCGCGGCAAACGGAAAGGCACACAGAATCAGCGTCATGATGCCGTTCCTGTACGAAGGCCGCCAGCACAAGAGAACCGGAAGGGAATCCCTCGACTGCGCGCTTGCTCTGCAGGAGCTCGTGGATTACGGCGTAACCAATATTCTGACCTTTGACGCCCACGACCCGCGCGTTATGAACTCCATTCCGCTTCACGGCTTTGATAATTTCTTCCCGACCTATCAGTTCCTGAAGGCACTGCTGAAGACAGAATCGGATATCCAGATTTCAAATGACCACCTGATGATTATCTCCCCGGATGAGGGAGCCATGTCCCGTGCCATCTATTTCTCCAATGTGCTCGGAGTTGACATGGGCATGTTCTACAAGCGCCGTGATTATTCCCGAATCGTCAATGGCAAGAACCCCATCGTCGCCCACGAATTCCTCGGCGACTCGGTAGAGGGCAAGGACTGCATCGTCATCGACGATATGATTTCCTCCGGCGGCAGCATGCTCGATGTCGCGACACAGCTGAAAAACCGCGGTGCCCGCAACGTATATGTCTGCTGCACCTTCGGCCTGTTCACAGACGGACTGGCCAAATTTGATGAATACTACGAAAAGGGAATGATCAAGAAGGTCATCACCACTAACCTGATCTACCAGACACCGGAACTGCTCTCCCGCCCGTGGTATTCCACCGCGAAGATGGGCAAGTACATGGCCAGCATCATTGATACGCTGAACCACGACGTATCCATCAATAAGGTGCGTGACAACACCCTGAAGATCAATAAGCTTCTCAAGCAGCATGGATGCTGATTCAGATTTCGTCTGATACTGCCGTACAATTCATTTTGTACGGCAGTATTTTTTTACGCGAACAGTGAGCCGCAGCCGAATGTGAAGTATTCGTGTGCGGCGAGCGTCGCGATAGCGAGATAAAACTCGCGCAGCGTGTTTTATCTCGTTGAGCCGCATCTCAATACCACCTATCTATGCCGGCTCTCATTATTGCATCTCCAGGCCATCTTCATGCGGCTATTTTAAGAACCTTTGCCGGCAGCAATCCAGGCTTTCATCATTGCATCTCCGAGCCATCTTCATGCCCCTTTCAATAACGCCTCTGCGCCTCATACTCAAATGCACTGACATGGTGCCTCAGCCTGTCACCCTCGATCGCTATCACATCAAACCGGCACGGCATATCCGGAGAAATCCGGTACTGCATCCGGAAGTAATCTGCCGCCCGGCTGATTCTTCTTCTTTTATTTTCATTGACTGCCTCCTCGGGCAGTCCGACGGCGCCGTTTCTTCTGTATTTCACCTCTACGAAAACAAGAGTTCTCTGTTCCTTCGTTTCATCCCTCGCGATCAGGTCAATCTCCCCCGTGCGGCACCGGAAATTCTGGCGGAGAATCAGATAGCCCTTATCCTCCAGATACCTCGCCGCCAGCGTTTCATACCTGGATCCTGTTTTCCTCTTATTCACTTTTTTCCTCCAATCCATCCGCTCGAAACCAAACAAGCAGTCTTTTCCGCTTGAAATTACAATGTGCCCGGTCGTTAATATTTTCGTTTGATAATATGGTGCGTCGGGTCGTTACTTATATTTTCGTTTTATTATATGGTGCGCCGGGTCGTTACATGTATTTTCGTTTTATATATATAGCGCTGGGTCGTTACATGTATTTTCGTTTTATTAATGGTGCGCTGGGTCGTTACATGTATTTTCGTTTTATTATCAGAAACAAGGGAAATTGCCCCCGGAATCGGGGATCAGAATAATCAGGGCTTTTCCTGCCCCAGATGTGCAAAACTGACGGTACAAGAACCGACAGACAAACGTATTAGATTCTTGCTTTTCTCCAACCGGCCATTTTGTGAAGAGCGGCGATTTTAGATAATTCTTGTTTTTCTCCGCCCGACAGTTTTGTGAAGGGCGACGATTTTGGGAATGCAATGCAGCATGTAAAAGACGGATGGATTTTTCACACGTCGCCAGAAAGAAAAACTGAATTCACATGTAAAAAACGGGAAATGCGAAAACGCGCCTTATCAGACGTCAACAAAATGGCCGATAAATGTTCTCCGGTGAATCGGACAGGGCCCGTATTCCTTCAGCGCCGCAATATGCTCCGCCGTTCCGTACCCCTTGTTCTTTGCGAACCGGTATTCCGGAAATCTCCGGTCATACTCCTCCATGAGATGGTCTCTGGTAACTTTCGCCATGATGCTGGCCGCAGCAATGCTCTGGCTCTTCGCGTCTCCCTTTACAATGGAGACCTGTCTGAACGCCAGATCCGGAATATGAACCGCATCCACCAGGAGCAGATCCGGACTTACCCCGAGCTTTCCGACTGCCATCCGCATCGCCTCATATGTTGCCTGAAGGATGTTGATCTCATCGATCCTCTCCGGAGAAGCCGTTCCGATCCCGATCGCAATGGCTTCCCGCGAAATCACCTCAAACAGCTCCTCACGCCTTTTCTCGGAGAGCTTCTTGGAATCATTGATATAGCGGATCCGGATCTCCTTCGGAAGAATCACGGCTCCTGCCATCACCGGCCCGGCAAGAGGTCCTCTTCCCACCTCGTCGATCCCGCAGATCAGTTCACAGTCCGGATATTTTTTTTCAAACTCACAGAGAGCCTCTACCCGCTCCATTTCCTTCCGAAGCTTTGCCTCCCGCTTTAATTCCGCTTCCTCTTTCTTCGTCATATCTGATATACGGTCCTTTCTTCTTACGGCCTCAGCATACCTGATTGCATTATTGCCGCCTGACCTCCCCATCGCCACAGCAAAGGCTTTAAAGAGAAATTTAATAAAAGCATCAAGCTTCGGGGATCTCCAGCGTTACTCTCCCGAGAGCGCCTCTGCGGAATTCATCCAGCAGGATAGCCGCCGCCTTTTCGTATGATACCTGATTTCCGACCGACAGGCATTTCCTGTTTACCGCGATATTCTCCAGAATCTTTACCGGTTCTTCCGATTCGGAGACGCCATACCTTGCCTCCAGCATGCCCGGATATTCCGCTGTCAGATAGCGGATCAGTTCCAGTGAAAGTTCCTCGGTCTGCACCACATCATCACTGACGGAGCCGATAAATGCCAGGCGCACCCCGGCCTTCGGATCGTCAAACCGCGGCCACAGAATGCCCGGGGTATCAAGCAGATCAAGCTCCTTACTCAGATGAATCCACTGCTTTCCCTTGGTGACACCGGGTTTATTGCCTGTCTTTGCCGAAGCTCTTCCGGCCATGGAATTGATAAAGGTCGATTTCCCGACATTCGGTATGCCCACAACCATCGCTTTGATCGTGCGGTTCCGGATCCCCCGGCGCCGGTCTCTTTCTATTTTCTCTCTGCACGCCTCACGGATCAGCGGCTGGATCTGCTTCAAGGTTCCTCTGTTTCTCGAATCCGCCAGCAGGACCTGGGCTCCCTGCTGCTGATAATATTCCATCCACAGCCTGTTCCTTTTCTCATCCGCAAGGTCCGCCTTGTTGAGTACAATCAGCCTCGATTTCTGTGCGCCCATGCTGCGAATATCCGGGTTCCGGCCGGAATAAGGAATTCTCGCATCGATCAGCTCAATGATGATATCAATCAGTTTCAGATCCTCCTGCATCTGACGTTTTGCCTTCGTCATATGTCCCGGATACCACTGTATTTCCATTCAACTCCTCCTGCAAATGATTCTTCCTGCCGCCTTCACGAGGCGGCAGATGTGTGAGGCTCTCTCACTTCAGAACCGAAAGCTTTCGAAACGGCAGCACACGGAGCCACAGCTTCCCCACGATCTCCGATTCCGCAATATTCCCGACCGCGTCATAACGGCTGTCTTCGCTCCCGTTGCGGTTGTCTCCGAGCACGAAATACTCATCCGCATCAAGAGTGACTGGTTCTGATGCCACACCCGGATCAACGATTGAGGCAAAGTCATCTTTCATCGCCGTCCCGTTAATCAGTATCCTTCCATCGCTGATCTGAACCGTCTCTCCGGGCAGTCCCACGATCCTCTTGATCCGCAGCCCCTCCCCATACCTTCCGTTCCCCGAACGAAAAACAATAATATCTCCGCGCTTCGGCCGGCTCAGCCGGTATGCCGCCTCATTAATCAGACAGGTCTGTCCCGCTGACAACGTCGGTTCCATCGATCCCTCGTTGATCACAATCGCATGGCAGAATGCCTGTGCAAACAGAAACGCCAGAATCAGCGCACAGCCTGCCGCAGCGCACCATCCTCCGATCCGGAATCCACGGGAATGCTGGTACGCCTTCTTCACCCCTTTCCGGCTCTCCTGAACACCCGGATCCTCCGGTTTATCGGTCTCCCGTTCCGCATCGCGCCGGAGCGCCGCCTCTGCCTGTCGGCGTTCCAGTGCCTGCTGTTCCACCGTTTTCACACCGGCCGGCGTCTCCTGCCGTTTTCTTTTCATTCTCCCCATAACTTCCGCTCCCCGTCCATTGTAAACTGTATTGCTAAATCATACCACATAAGCCGTAAAATCGCCACGACCGATTCACGCAAAAAAGAGATCCTCCTTCCGCCGCCGTGGGAACTGTCCACAGCAAAGACCGATGGTCCCGCAGAAGAAAAATCTCTTTACTGTATAAGCTCTTCGAAAACGCAGACAGGATCGTCACGCGCGAAGCGTGTGTAAGAGACTGGATGCGATTTCGAAGGCAACAGGTATGAGCACGAAGTGACGCGCAAGCGGCACGAAAGTGCAAATGCCTGTAGGATTGCGCAAGTGCGAAGCACGGAGCAATCCGTAGCTTATACAGTGTGTGGCATGATGTATCGTATGGGTGTTTGCCGTATTCTCCGCAAACCCCTTGATCTGGCAAGAAAACAGGAGTCGGCAAGGGGAATTCGCACCTGTTTCACTGTACAACGGCTATCCGAAAGCTAACCTGTCCGAAAGCTGACCGATCTGAAGGCAGTTCCATCAAAAGGCAGCCTGGTAAATCTCTACAATATCCCTTCTGGTAAGCGGTACGAAGCTTCCCACGCTCTTCCTGGCCGCCTTCGCCGCCATCGTCTCGAAATTCTCCGTGCTGTCGATTCCGACCGCGCGGAGATTGGAGGGAAGTCCCATGGTCTCGAAAAGAAATGTCCGCGTCTTCGCGATCGCGTCCTTTGCGATTTTCGCCTCATCCTCACCGGAAAGCCCCCATACATTTCTGCCATATTCCGCAAAATTCCGGACAACAGACGGATCCTTTCCGAGAACGAATTCCATCCAGACCGGAGTGAGAATGGCAAGTCCCTCTCCATGTGTGATGTCATAAAAAGCTGACAGCTCATGCTCCATCGGATGAACACACCATGTCGGCTTGCTGCCGTCTGAGATCAGTCCGTTGATCGCGTGACTTGCCGCCCACATCAGATTTGCACGCGCATCGTAGTTATCCGGCTCCTTCAAAGCAACCGGGCCATATTTGATCATGGTCTTCAGAAGGCCCTCCGCGAATCTCTGCTGGACGTCGCATCCGGGTTCCTTTGTAAAATAGTTCTCGAAAGTGTGGCTCATCATGTCAGCGGTTCCTGCCGCGGTCTGCCTGCGGGAGACGGAATAGGTATATTCCGGATCAAGAATGGGCATCGTCGGTTTCATCGCTTCAGCGCATGTTCCCCACTTCTCATTCTTTGTCATATCCGAGATAACCGCAAACTTATCCATCTCAGAACCGGTCGCGGCGATCGTCAGAACGGAGAAAATCGGAAGAGCCCCGGTAATCTTCGACGGATCAAGTACCAGATCCCAGGCATCGCCGTCGTACGCAGCTCCAGCGGCCACAGCCTTCGCACAATCAATCGTACTTCCGCCGCCGATCGCAAGAACCATGTCGATCTGCTCTTTTTTGCAGAGATCAACGCCCTTACGCACCGTCTCAATTCTGGGATTTGGCTCAACCCCCGAAAGCTCCATCACCGTAAGCCCCGCATCGTTCATGATCTTCATCGCCGTGTCATAGATTCCGTTCCGCTTGATACTCCCGCCGCCATAGACGAGCAGAACCTTTGATCCATAATCGGAAAGCTCTGACAGATGAGAGATCTGTCCCTTTCCAAAATAAATTGTTGTGGGAATACTGAATCTGAAATTGTACATTTTGCCACCTTTCCCGGAATTATTCACATCCGATAAAACAAAAAGAAGGCTCCCTTTCGGGGCCTCCTTGTCCGTCTGAAATGAATTATTTAACCAGCGCTTTAACCTTTGCGGCTTTACCGGAACGACCTCTGAGGTAGTTCAGCTTTGCACGTCTAACCTTACCCTGGCGAACAACCTCCACCTTCTCTACAAGCGGAGAATGAAGCGGCCATGTCTTCTCAACGCCAATGCCGTTGGAAGTCTTGCGAACCGTGAATGTAGCGCGGTTGCTTCCACCCTGCTTCTTCAGTACGACACCCTCGAATACCTGAATTCTCTCACGGTTTCCCTCTTTGATCTTGCCGTAAACCTTAACGGTATCGCCAACGCGGAACTGCGGAACGTCCTTCTTCAGCTGCTCTTCTTCGATCTTCTTGATAATCTCGTTCATTTCTATCTCTCCTTGATACTATATAAAATGGATGTTCATACCACCGATAAACGTGACAGCGGACCATCATCCGGGACTTGCTCACCTGTCCACAGACTTTGACATTATACCTTATGCTCAGTGGAAATGCAAGACTTTTTCCCTGATATCCAGCGCGGCATTACGAAGAAGCGAATCCCCGCCGAACACCGCAGGGCTGACCCGGGCAATTACACGGAATTTGCGGTTTTCGAGGAAGGCCGAAGCCTTCTCGATCTCGTCATCGCTGCCAACGAGAACCGCCGGTGTCTCTGAACCGTACAGGCCGCGGAACCGCTCCGCAAACGGAACGGACGGGTCATAACGGACGGCGGTCTTCCCCTCCGCAGAGGCTGTCTTCTCCTCTCCCGCAGCTCCCGGAATCGCCGCAGGCTTCGCCTTCTCCACCCCTGCCGCTCCGGGCATCTCCGCAGGAAATGCGCTGTCCTCTCCCGCAGCCCCCGGCATTACCAGAAGCAGCAGGTTCCACGGTTTCATGCGAAGAAGCGTTTTCTGCAGCTTCCGTCGGTTATAATCCATGTATTCCCCGTAACGGGATACAGATTCCGTCAGAAGACGTCCATTTTCCGCCGCCCCCGGTTCTCCATAGCTCACGCAGATCACGCGATAGCTGTTCTTCAAAAGATCCGGACGGCGCTCCTTTGTACGTTTCAGAGATTCCTCATGTCTCCACTCCTCGATCTTCAGATGATCGCCGGACAGCAGAATCGGAGGAACACTCTGCTGATGCCACACCTCCGGTCTCGTGTACTGAGGATATTCAAGCAGATTGTCCTGCAGAGATTCGAACTGCGAGGATTCCTCATTTGAAAGTACACCGGGCACAAATCGGGACACCGCGTCAATCAGAACCAGGGCTCCCAGTTCTCCTCCTGTCAGCACATAGTCGCCGATCGAAATATAATCGGTCACCGTTTCCTGGAGAACACGCTCATCGATCCCCTCATAATGACCGCAAAGGATGACCAGATCTTTTTCCTGCGCAAGCGATTCCACTTTTGTCTGGTCCAGCACCCGCGCCTGCGGGGTCATATAGACCACCCTCGGCTTCCGTCCGATCCTTGCCTCAACGGATTTCACCGCGCGGAATACCGGTTCCGGCTCCATCACCATCCCCGCGCCTCCCCCATAGGGATAATCGTCCACGCGCATGGTCTTTCTCGTAGAAAAATCACGGATATTCACAGTGTCTACACGGATGCTGCCGTTCTTGATGGCGCGTCCGGTGATGCTCGTTCCCACGGCATTCTGTATCATTTCCGGAAACAAAGTCAATACATAAAAATTCAAGCTGCATACCTCGTGAAGGGATTCTTCTCAGTGTCTTCTCCAGTCTCACATACGGAACATCGCTGCCGCCTGACCGGCGGATGAGGAAGCAGCTCCCTGCAGCTGCTTCAGATAATCCTCAATCTGTTTCATGAACGCAGGATCCCGCATCAGCCTGAAGACCTCGATAAAGGCAATCAGATAGACGATAAACAGCACGATACACATAATCAGCGCCGCTATTGCCATCCCCCTTCCCCTGTATGCCCTCGGATTTTTCCGGATCTGGTTCAGTGCGACAATTGCAAAGAAAATGCCGAGCACCGATGGGATACAGTACAGGCTGTTCAGAAAGATCGAAATGACCGCGAGTACCATTGCCGCAACCGCAAAGCTGTTGTTCCTGATCGGATATCCGGGACCATAACCCTGTCCGTAAGAACCATTTCCCTGGTTTCCGGACCAGCCTCCATTTGAATTGCTGCTGTTCCAGCTGGTATTCTGTTCATTATTCCAGCCGCTGTTCGAACTGCTGCTATTCCACCCGCCGTTCGAACTGCCGTTGTTCCAGCCACTATCTGCTTTCCCACTGTTCCAGCCGTTTCCGGAATTTCCTCCGTTTGAACCACTTCCGTTCCAGCCGCCCGCATTTTCGCTGTTCTCAGAACTGTCACGGTTATTTTTCCAATTTCCGGCAGACGGACCATCATGCCAGGCACCATTTTCCCAGTACCTGCCGTTACCGGATCCCGTCCTTTCCCGATTACTGCTCTCACCGGAATTCAGATCCGAGATGGGATGCCATTTTCCCTGGAACCAGTAGCCTCCGGGCTGCTCAGAATGTTCTTCACCGCTTCTGTTCCGGAACACATCCGTGTGATTCCCGGAACTTTCCGCATTCCCAAATCCGCCGTCTCCGCCGCCGTTTCTGGCCTCTGCCTTCTTCCGGTCAGCCTCTTCCGGATCCCAAGGAATGTCGATCTTGTCCTCGGAATCAGCCTTATCCCATATAACGCCGTGACCCGCCGCAGCCATGGCGATCTTCTGCTCTTCCTGTGTGCCGGCTTCCGCTTTCGCCGTCTCCGCGTCAGTCGCAGCCGGTGTCGCATTCTGTTCTTCCCGCACGCCGGCTTCCGTTTTCGCCGTCTCCGCGTCAGTCGCAGCCGATGCCGCATTCTGTTCTTCCCGCACGTCGGATTCTGTTTTCGCCGTCTCCGAATCAGTCGCAGCCGATGCCGCATTCTGTTCTTCCCGCACTTCGGATTCTGTTTTCGCTGTCTCCGCGTCAGTCGCGGTCGATGCCGCATTCTGTTCTTTATGGTCAATATCTTCCGCTTCCGGAAAATCCGCGGCTCCCAAAGCTCCTGCTGTTTTCTCCTGCTCTGCCGTTTTCTCCTGCTCTTCCGGTGTATCCAGAGCCGCGGGTGTCTTTGTGTCCCCGGATTTATTTACTTCCGCGTCCGTTCCGGCGCTGCGCTCTTCGGAAGGCGTCTCCGATGATCCCCGTGGTATTTCAGGTGAACTCCCGGAAATCGTATCCGGTTTACCGACCGGCCAGCCGCAGTTATTGCACGCCTTTGCGTCATCCGGCAGTTCCGCGCCACAATGTATGCATTTTTTCAATTCGTGTATACCTCTCTTCTCAATCGAGATAACACGCTCTGCGCGGGTTGCATCTCGATTACCACTCTTACCCGTCGATCAGACCGGGAAGCAGATGGACCGTCATCTCGCCCTTTTCGACGTTAACATTCATAATACACGCTTTAATTGCGGGAATCAACACTTCGCCGTGCTCCTGCGTCTCAACCGCATAGACATCGTTGGCCCCGGTCTCTATAACGTCCTTGAGCGTTCCAAAGATCTGCCCGTCCTCCGTCCGGACTGTCATTCCAATCACATCCGCAACGTAGTACTCATTTTCCTTCAGCGGCACTCCCTTTTCCCGGGGAATCATCACATCCCACGAGCGGTATTTCACCGCGTCATCCATGGATCCGATCCCTTCCAGTTTCAGTATGACAAGATTCTTGAAAAATCTGACGCCAAGGATCTGATGGGTCTCCGACTGTCTTCCGTTTGTCAGAATCACCTCATCCAGATCAAGGAACCGCTCAGGGTCGTCCGTCGTCGGAAATACCTTCATCTCCCCGCGGACACCGTGCGTCGTCGTCACCGCACCGATTTTCAGAAATTTTTCCATATTGTTTGCCCCTTATCTCCTGTACATCTGTTCCGGTCAGCGCCGCACGCAGACCATCTGTCAGCATTTCCACCTTGATATTTTGTGAACTATCAGAGCGTTCTTTATTCGTCCAGACCAATCGATATATTGAGTACGGCTTTACAGAGTGCCATCTTGTACCAATAATTGGTTTGTTTATTTTTGAACGTTCTACTATCTTTATATAAAAAGAGCCGCCGATCAAGCAGCATCAGCCCTAGAGAGATGCTCCTTAAACGACTGCTCTTATGAATCATTTATCCGTCACCGCAAGCTGCTCATGCGATTTACTCGATGATCTCGACTGTCACCTTTTTGTCAATCCGGGTAGAGGCGGTCTTCACAACGGATCGGATTGCCTTCGCAATTCTTCCCTGCCGTCCGATGACCTTGCCCATGTCCGCCGCTGCGACCTTGAGTTCAATTCGAAGGTCGCTGCCGTCTTCAATCTCCGTGACAACCACTTCATCGGGATTATCTACAAGAGCTTTGGCGATTACTTCAACCAGCTCTTTCACAAAAATCCACCTCCGGCTTGAATATGATTACTTCTGGATACCGGCGAGCTTAAAGATCTTCTCGACAACTGCAGTCGGCTGAGCGCCGTTCTTCAGCCACTTCTGAGCAGCTTCCTCATCCACCTTGTAAACGCTCGGATCCTTGGTCGGATCGTAGGTGCCGATTTCCTCAATGAATCTGCCATCTCTCGGAGACTTCGCATCTGCTACCACGATTCTATAGAAAGGTGCCTTCTTCTGTCCCATTCTCTTCAGACGAATTTTAACTGCCATTGTTCTTTTCCTCCATAATAAAAATAATTGTATATAATGTGATTTGTAATCTGTAAGGTATCTCTCCTCTGATTACTTCTATGAGAACAATCTTCCCTCTTTCGTTCCGGATATCTCCATCCGGTTAAAAAGGAAAATTGAAACCTCCCTTACCGAACATGCCTTTCCTGCCGCGCTGCTTCATCATGCCGGGCATCTGCTTCATCATCTTACGGGTCTGGTCAAACTGTTTGATAAAGCGGTTGACCTCGGAAATGTCCACTCCTGCTCCTGCGGCAATCCTCCGTTTTCGGGAAATGTTCATCAGATCAGGATTTGCGCGTTCCTTCGGCGTCATCGAGCGGACAATGGCCTCTTTTCTGGCGAGATCCTTCTCATCGATCATCCCCTCCACTTCCTTCATCTTGCTTCCGGTCATTCCCGGCATCATGGAAAGGACACTTGAAATGCCGCCCATATTCTTCATCTGCTCCATGCTGGTCATGTAGTCATCGTAGGTGAACTGCGCCTTCCGGACACGCTGTTCCATCTCCCTGGCTTTCTCTTCATCGACATTTGCCTGTGCCTTTTCGATCAGGCTGAGCACATCACCCATGCCGAGGATTCTGGACGCCATACGGTCAGGATAAAACTGCTGAAGATCCTCCATCTTCTCTCCCATACCCACGTACAGGATCGGCTTGCCGCAGATGGAACGGATCGAGAGTGCCGCACCGCCTCTTGTATCTCCATCGAGCTTCGTCAGTACCACGCCGTCGATGCCGACCTTATCCTCAAAGGTCTTCGCCACATTGACAGCTTCCTGTCCTGTCATAGCGTCTACCACAAGGATCGAACAGTCAACGGTCACCGCTTCCCGGATGGCCACAAGCTCTTCCATCATCGATTCATCGATCTGCAGACGGCCTGCCGTATCAAGGATGACCACATTGTAGCCGTTGCTTCTGGCATGCTCATATGCGGCCTTCGATATGTTCACCGGCTTTGCCTTGTTTCCCATGGAAAAGACATCGACTCCGACCTTTCCGCCGTTGGTCTGCAGCTGTTCAATCGCGCCCGGACGATATACATCGCAGGCAACCAGAAGCGGTTTCCTGCCCTTTTGTTTCAGCTTGCCTGCAAGCTTTGCGGCGGTCGTTGTCTTACCAGATCCCTGAAGACCAATCATCATGAGAACCGTAATCTGCGAGGCCGGCTTCAGCGGAAGCTCGGTCGTCTCGGAGCCCATCAGATTGATCAGCTCGTCATTTACGATCTTGACCACCATCTGACCCGGATTCAGTCCGTTCATGACATCCTGTCCGATTGCCTTCTCTTCCACGGTTTTCGTGAATTTGCGGACAACCTTGAAATTGACATCTGCCTCAAGAAGCGCCATCTTGACTTCCTTCAGCGCGGCGTGAACATCATCCTCCGTCAGCTTACCCTTGCTTCGAAGATTCCTGAACACATTCTGAAGTTTATCGGTTAAGCTTTCAAATGCCATACTCTCTGTTCCTCATATCATGCGGCGTTCTGCCCGGGTTTACAGTTCCTTCAGAATTGAAGAAGAAATACCGTAAATCTTCTCCATACGATGATCTGCCTCCGCAGCATCTGCCCGGGTTGCCGGATCTCCGAAATCCGTCAGTTTCTGAATCTCCCTGACGCTGTTCCTGATCTTCAGAAACTTCTCGACAAGGTGAAGTCTCTTCTCATAATCCTCCAGTATCCTGTCACAGCGCTTCATCAGGTCGTGCACGCCCTGGCGGCTGATTCCTTCATCTCTGGCCACCTCCGCAGCAGTATAATCCTCAAAGTTAATCTCGGAGTAGATCCGTCTCTGATGCTCTGTCAAGAGTTCGCCGTAAAAATCAAACAGGTAAGATTTCTCCACAAACTCTTCCATAGCAATTCCCGATCTCCCATCCTGCAGCGACAGCAAACGTCCATACGATAAGTCGTGCCACAAACTGTATAAGCTACGGATTGCTCCTCGCTGATGATATCCCGCTATTGCGATACCCGCCGCGAATGACTGCTTCTCAGTCACATGTGTGTCCCTGTTTGCGCACAAAACGGGTACGCTTTTCTAACGTACCCGCTTATCCTACACGATATCGCAATCCGTGTCAAGTGTTTTTACTTGACTGATCTAATTCACTGATCTGATTATTCGAACTCGATCCTGTCAAGCTTAAAGTTAAAAAGCCTGTTATACTGCACAGCCATTATGTTTTCCTCCGATAGATTCTGCTTCAAAAGTCTTGTTTATCACATCACGAAATCGTTGATATTTCTATTGTTTTATTATTCCCAAAAACATGTAATATATAGTTGACATTTTGCTATTCATTATGCTATGCTCTTGATGTCAAATAAACTTGACACAAAGTAAGGAGGACGAATCATGTATTACGAAATAGGTATCGGTATTGGATTGGCATTTGCAGTTTTTGTGCTTCTTGTGCTCGTACTCAATGAGAAGAAAAAGACCAAGCAGGTTATGTATGATGAGATGCAGGCAGCAGTCAGGGGACGTGCGTATCAGTATGCGACTGTCACCGGTGTTCTTTCCGGGATCATAACTTCGTTCCTTCTGGACTGGGATGCATTCCCTATGGACGGAAGCCTTGCAATAATGGCTGTCAGCTTTCTGATGATTACAGTCTACGTTGTCTATATGGTCATGAAGGGCGTTTACTTTGGCGTTTCGGGAAAATGGAAGAAATGGACTCTCCTGATCTTTATCATCGGTCTCTGCAATCTCATCACTGGCATACTTCGTATCGCCGAGGATGGGCTGCCGGAAGGGAAGCTAACTGCTACCAACATCACGGTCATAATGGGCGTTATGTTTATGGTCATCGTGGCTGCTGTCTTGATCCAAAAAGCGAGAGAGAAACGGAGTGAGGACTGATGAAGAATCTGAAGATGAAGTCCGCAAGAGCCGCCAAAGACCTCTCCCAACAGCAGCTTGCCGATTTGGTCGGCGTGTCACGGCAAACAATCAACGCGATTGAAAAAGGGGACTATAATCCCACAATCCGCCTCTGCATCGCCATCTGCAAAGCGCTGGATAAAACGCTTGACGATCTATTCTGGGAGGCTGGATACATTCAAAACCACGGAGATGCAGCAACATGAATTTGCCTGAAACCCGTATAAAATAAGGTTTTTTCAGGCTTGGCCTATCATTCCAGCTCAATAATCCTGATTTTATATACGGCAGAATTGTTAGATCTTATCCATAAAATAACGCAGCAGAGGATTTGCATCTTTTTCCGGGTATACGATCTCCAGCTTCTCCCGAAAGTCTCCCGTATCGAGCGGTATATACGAAAGATTGATATTGATCTGCGGCTTAAAGACATCGAATTCCGGCACAATCGCAATGCCGATCCCCGCCGCTACAAAGATGAGAATATTCTCGATATCATCCGTGACCTGTGCGACATTCTTCATGATCTCCTTATTCAGAAACGGATGCGGATGGATCTCCGAATTTGCCGGTACTTCAATCTTAAAATCATGAAGAATCAGCTTCTCATACTGGAGTTGAGACAATTCCACCTTTCGCATGCCAGACAGATAATGATCCGTCGGAACCACCACGTAATACGGATATTCTCCAATCGTCCATGAAATGCTGTTTGAATACCGAAGAAGGGGATTTTTTACATTAAAAATAATATCGTATCTGCCATTCAGATAATCATCGTGCAGATTTACGGCATTGTCACGGTTCAAGGAAATCTGAATTCCCGGATAATCCGCGCGGAATTCCTGTACTGTCCTGGGGAAGCGGGACATCTCCATTCCCTGCAGATAACCGATCCGCAATTCTCCGCTCATGCCGTCCCGTGTGGCATGCACCTTTTCGAGCGCGTCATAGTATCTGGCTACCATCATTTCCGCATCCTGCACCAGCGTTTCTCCTGCCGGGGTCAGGCGGATTCTATTATTTCTGCGCAGAAACAATTCCGCATCGAACTCCTCTTCTAACGCATGGATCTGCTGCGTCACCGCCGACTGTGAAATAAAGAACTGTCGCGCTGTCTTCGTAAAACTCAACGTCTGCGCTGCTGTCAGAAAATATTCCAATTGACGAATTGTCAAGTCACATACCTCCTCTGATTTCCTTCTCCGGCAGCAGACTGTCCGACAGCCGGAACCCATGAATGATCTTTAACGGCGCTATATAAACAGAATAACACAACATCCATCACTCCTCATAACTTTTTCTTATGATTCTCATGGATTTTTCTGTTTGATATTCTGCTCTGATCTTTTTATGATAAGGAAGTCTGTCATGAAAGAAATTGTTTTCATTTTAGAGGAGGTTTCTATGCGTCATATGCCGCTTCTCAAAAAATATCTGTACTTCATCATCGGTCTCTTCGTCAATTCTCTTGGAGTGGCTTTCATCACCAATGCCCGCCTCGGTACTTCTCCCATCTCCAGCATCCCTTATGTTCTGAGTCTGAAGTACCCCGTGACGCTCGGCGGATTTACCATTCTGTTCAGCCTTCTTCTGGTTGCGCTTCAGCTCATCCTGCTCCGGAAGAACTATCAGCCGATCCAGCTCCTTCAAATTCCGGTCTCCATCCTTTTCGGATATTTTATTGATTTTTCCATGAAATACCTGATCTACTGGCTGAATCCGCAGCAGTATCTGATGAAAATTATCAGTCTCCTGGTCGGCTGTCTGATCCTCGCCTTCGGCGTATCCATGGAATTCACAGCCAATGTGATCATGCTGCCTGGCGAAGGCGTTGCGACCGCTCTGCATCAGATTACCGGGAAAGAAGCTGGCAGTGTAAAAATTATTGTCGATGTAAGCATGATGGCTTCCGCAGTTGTTCTTTCCCTTGTCCTCTTCCACCGTGTCAACGGCGTTCGTGAAGGTACTGTGATTTCTGCCATCATTGTCGGTTATATTGCCCGTCAGTTCTGCAGACTTCTTAACCCGATCATGGAGAAGTGGTTCTATTCTACCTCCCGCTCTGTCGAGACAGGTTCCGAGAACTGACGAATCCAAGGATAAAATACTCCATTACTCTATTATCCCTCTGCTATACGTAATTGCAAACATAAAGAGACCTTCGCGTAAGCCGTTCTCGTACCATGGGCTATCGCGACAGTCTCTTTTTTTATACCGAATATAATATTTTATCCGGCATCCGGATGTTCTGCAATGGAACTGACCGGATGCTAAAGGATCGCTAAGGAACCGATTATTCTGCGTAGAAGGTTGTCATATCCGGCCACCCTCTCTCCATCGTTGTAATTCCTTTCAGATTCGGGGCCAGGATAACGCTATACTGTTCTTCGAATAGATCTTCCACGTAATGATTCTCTTTAAAGGTCTGTTCAATCTGTGCAAGTTCTTCTTTTGCTTTGTCCTCATTCGTCTCGGATAAAGCTTTCGCGATTGACTCATCAATCTCATCTGTAGTCCATTTCGGTCCACCGATACTATAATCAAGATTCGCCTTGCGGAATGCTGTAAAAGCAGTCGGTGTACGAACGAATTCATCCGATCCAACAAAGATAATATTATAATTACCGTTAAAAGCATCCTGTACAAACTGCGGTGTATCTGCCGTATTAACCGTCAGCGTGATACCAGCCTCTCTGAGCTGATCCTGAACAGCCGTTGCAAGTGTTGTGCCATCTGCAGTCGTAACGGTTGAAATCTCAAGTCCGTCAGGATAACCGGCTTCTGCGAGGAGCTGCTTTGCTTTTTCGATATCTCTTGTGCGTTCCCCTTCTTTATAGGTATCGGTATGGTATTTACTGCTGTTTGCAAACCACCCGGTCGCTACACCGGAATGGCCGGCAGTTCCGATCTGTGCGATCGCATTGAAGTCAAGTGCGGCCTGAATTGCCTCACGAACCTTCTGGTCCTTGCATGCGCCATCGCGCAGATTATAGTACAGATGGTGCACCTGTCCAAATCCATAGATCTTAACCTGAACAGCCGGATTGCCCGCATAGGTAGCAGCCTGAGATACCGGCATCTGCATGGCAACCTGGGCATTTCCTGCTTCTACTGCCATTTCACGCGCCGCAGGATCCTGTGTGAAGACGAATTTAATCGTCTTGTAGTATCCCACATAATCCGGATCCCAGTAGTTTTCGTTTCTCTCTACAGTAACAGATTCTCCACGAACCCAATCGGAAAATTTATATCGGCCGCATCCCATAACCGGTGTATTCACCACGGCATCAATACCGCCGGCTGCATTAACCTCATCTTCACTGATAATCCCGAAGTTCGACCACGCCAGCATATACAGTATATCAGGATCGGCTTCCTTGAGCCCTAGGGTGAAGGAATGCTCGTCATTGACGGAAGTCGTATCTGGATCAATATAGCGCCCGGTATCTGTATTGGCACTGTTTGCGGCAAGTGTCTGGAAAGTATATACACAATCCTCTGGTGTGAGAGGAGAACCGTCCGTCATCGTTACATCATCCCGTAGAGTGAAGCGGATATGATTACTGTCTGTCCAATCCCAGTCCGTTGCCAGGCTTGGAAGTACTTCTTTCTTATCGTCGCTCAGTTTTACCAGGCGATCCATGATGGTGTTATCAATAATCTGAATCTCATTTTCCATTTTTCCCGTTCCTGCCCAAAGACCGGATGGTTCTGACTGACACGATACAACAAGCGTCTCATCTGTCTTTTTTGTATTTGCCGGATCCATGGCGATTGCTGAAATATCTGAAAGTGCATCACTGCTTCCGGATGCCACAGATGATGCCTCTGCAGATTCCCCGGACGCAGCTTTTGATGCCGAGACAGCGGCTCCGGTACTAGAGGATGCCTTATCCGTCTTCCCTGTACTTCCGCATGCGGACATAGAAACAGCCATCAGAACTGCCAGTCCAAAACTAATCATTCTTCTGTACTTCATCCTGTTTTCCTCCCTTTATTAGCATTTACGTTCTAAATTGTATTTAATTCTCGGTACCGTCCGCGAACTTTTCATAAAACCAAGATACATTTTGTCTAATTTTTATTCAATTTTTATTTTTCCGCTTTCTAGAGGAAAAACATAACTGGGTAAACTGACGCAGCAGATCACCCTCCGCATGTCAATATCAAAGGCGATGACGTACCTAAGTATGGTTTCATATTCTTAATAATGCAGAAGGCAGGGACTGTACCAATCGGTACAGCTCCTGCCTTGAAAATTACCATACTATTTATCAGACGAGCCTAGATATGGATTAAAGTTCCTCTTTCTTTAAATCCAGGTACTCGCACTCTTCTTTCGTCAGCTTCACATCGAGAGCACGCAGGGAGGACTCCAGCTCTTCCTTATTTGCCGCTCCCAAAATCGGAAATACATTCATCGGTCCGTCAATCTCGAATGCCAGAGCAATCTGCGGGATTTCGCAGTCATGTTTCTCTGCGAGCTGCGCACATCTTTCGAGCCTTGTAAAATTCTCCTCTCCCAGGTATGCCTGAACGCTTCCCGGAAGCTCCTCCGGATGGTTCTTCCACATTTCCCTGGTGAATCTTCCGCTCATCATTCCTCCGGCCATGGAAGACCATGCCAGCACCGGCATCTGTGTCTTCTCATACCACTGTCGCGCCTCTACGTTTTCCGGTCCGGAAATTGATACACATCCGGGTGCGAAAGGATTGCTGTACTGCTGTGCCAGCGAGTAGTTCGGACTGGATACGGAGAATCCTTTCAGACCATGCTCACGGCAATAATCATTCGCCTCCTGAATTCTTTCAATACTCCAGTTGGAAGCCCCGTATGCGCCGATTTTGCCGGCACGGTAATATTTATCCAATGTCTCTACCAGTGGTCCGACCGGCTTTGTTGGATCGTCTCTGTGGAGCATGTACAGATCAATATGATCCGTTTTCATCTTGACGAGAGCATCATTCAGATCTGCCTCCATATCGAAGGTTGTGACTCTGGTACGCCATGGTGAAGGATGACAGCATTTACTGATCAGAAAAACTTCGTCTCTGTTCTTCCGGCTCTCAAAATATTTTCCGAGCGCAATCTCGGTTGTTCCTCTTCCATATCCCATTGCGGTATCAATTACATTGATTCCCAGTTCCAGCGCGTCATCCAGGCGCTTGAAATCCTCTTCATTATCATCCTTGTTGATGATATTCATGGTTCCGACGATAAAACGGCTGACTTTTTTTCCGCCTTCTTCAAATGTACTGTATTCCATATCTGTACTCTCCTTTTCCTTCTCTAACAATCGACAATATTACATTCTGTTTCTGATGATACCTGTAGATTGCGGAAGTGCGCAGCACGGAGCAATCCGCAACTTATACAGTTTGTGGCACAACATATAGTATGCGTGTTTATTATTTAAGTGCTGGTTCTCCCTTTGCATCGTAGCTGTGTCCCACCTTGGCCGGATCTATATTCTTATAGATCTCAACGATGATTCCAAGCTTTTCTCTCAGATCCAGATAAGAGAAATCCATGAGCCCGCCGATTCCCTGGCCGCGGATCCACGGATCCTTTCCGGTCTCTTCCTTGTACTCCTTGAGAACCTCTTCATATGGCTGATCAATCGCTGCCGCGATATGATGGATTCCCGGTCCATGCTCATCCAGCCACTGCTTGTAAGGAGAATCCTCTACAGGCTCGATCAATTCAATTTCCATTCCATACGCAGAGAGAAACGCCTGTCTGGCGACCTTTCCGTGTCTTGCGACTCCGTCGATCGTGAGATCTGTGGTTGGCGGATTCTCGCCGCTCATCTCATTGATCGCCCACGGGCCCATGCCGATTGCTTCCCAGTTCTTAACTGCTTCCTCTACATTCCGAACAATAATTCCGATCTGAAACAACATAGGAAATTTAGGTGTCATTTTCTTTATCCTCCTGACGCTTTCATCGTTTTCAAATTCATTTGTATAAGATTTTTGTATTTTCACTTTATGTAAAAATATCTTCTGCGCTATTTGATCCAGCGCTTTGATCCCGGGCTCTTTCGATGGTTCCATCCTATCACCCGGAAAATGTATACGCAAAGCGACGATTTCCGCTATGTAGAGGAAATATTTTATTGAATAGAAAAGTCAGGCCGACAGCACCGCTCGAGAGTGCAAAGCACTCCAGCGGTTCTATCGGCCCGACCCACATCACGTAACAACAATTCTCAAACGAGATAAAACATACTGCGCGAGTTTTATCTCGCTATCGCGACGCTCGCCGCACACGAATACTGCGCATTCGGCTGCGGCTCACTGTTCGCGTAAATCATACCATGTCCGTCTCCGGACAACTGCTTCAGACTTCTACCCAGGCAGCATCTCTCCGGCTGCTTTCCACCGCGGCGTGCAAGAATTTTACGCCCTCGATCCCGTCATCTACAGTCGGAAAATCACAATCTTTTTCCGTCAGCGTCTCCCCGCTGCTCAGCTTCAGAATTGCTCCGATCCAGACCTTATAGATGTTCGCAAACGCCTCATAAAGTCCCTCCGGATGACCAGCCGGAAGTCTGTTCATCTCTGCAGACCTCTGACTGACATAAGCCATCCCTCTGTGCCGGATTTCTGTAGGCTGTCCCTTCTTTGTAACATACAGAATATTCGGTTCCTCCTCGTGCCATTCAATCGCCCCTTCTGTACCGAATATTCGCGTGACAAGACCATTCATATGCCCGACGCAAACCTGTGAGGAACAGAATACACCGTGCGCGCCGTTCTCGAACTCCACGAGCATGTTCGCGTTCAAATCCAACGGCTGTCCGAAATAGTCCAGCTTTGCAGCCACTCGTTTCACCCGAAGCCCGGTCATATAGGCCACCGTGTTTTCGATGTGTGTTCCGATGTCTCCGACGCAGTTGGAGATCCCGGCGATTTTCGGATCTTTTCTCCAGGAAGAGAGCTTATTCATCGTCTGGTCTCCTTTTCCAATATCATCCACCAGATATTCCTGCAGATATTCCGCATTCACGTCTATGATCTGCCCGATATATCCGCTCCGGATCAATTCCCGGGCCTCTTTGACCATGTTATTGCCGGAATAGGAGTAATTGACGCAGAACATCAGATTCCGCTCCTGCGCCAGCTGCTTCAGTTCTTCCGCTTCACTCACCTCAAAGCAGAGCGGTTTCTCACAGAGTACATGGATGCCGTTTTCCAGGAACGCCTTTGCCGTCGCGTAATGGGCGTTGTTAGGCGCAGAAATCACCACGAAGTCGATGCCGTCAGGGCGCGCCCCTTCTTTTTCCGCCATTTCCCTGTAATCCTCATACACCCTGTCCGCATCCAGGCGGTAGAATTCTCCGGCCGCCTGGTTTTTCTCCTTATGCCTGCTGAAACAGCCGGCCGTCAGAAATGCCAGGCCGTCAAAACCGGCTGCGACACGATGCACATTCCCGATGAACGAGTCCAGACCCGCGCCAACCATTCCGTAAGAAACATATTTTTTCATCCTATGCATCCCCTTCCTGTTTAGTTTGCGATCGCCGAATCGAATTTAATTGCCGATTTTTTGAAATCTGCTTTTCTGACAAACGCACAAGCTTCAGTCGCTCCCGCGATACGATCCATGCCGGAATCCTCCCATTCTACGGAAAGCGGTCCCTCATAGTCATGTGCGTTCAGGACACGGATTATCTCCTCAAAATTCACATTTCCATGTCCCAAAGAGCGGAAATTCCAGCCTCTTCTGAGATCGCCGAAGTCAATATGCGAGCAGAGAAGTCCCGCTCTTCCGTCTAGCGTCACAGCGGCATCCTTCATATGTACGTGATAAACCCTGTCAATAAAATCATTCAAAAATACATGCGGCGTCACCCCCTGCCAGATCAGATGGCTTGGGTCAAAATTAATACCGAACTCTGGGCGGTCAGCAAATACCTGAAGAATTCTCTGTGTCGAATAGTAGTCAAATGCGATTTCTCCAGGATGAACCTCAAGTGCAAACCGGATTCCATTCTCACGAAACACATCGAGAATCGGACACCAAAGGTCATAAATCTGCTGATAGCCGTCTCGAATCATCTCCTCTGTCGTCTGCGGGAACGAGTAAAACCATTTCCAGATAGGAGATCCCGTGAAACCTGTCACAATATGTGCGCCAATGTTTTTCGCGGCAATCGCAGAGTATTTCATATACTCGATTCCCCATGCCCGGATCTTATCCGGCTGGCCGGCCAGCTCCGGCGGCGCAAAATTGTCCAGCCGCGGATCATTATAATCTCCGACACACTGTCCGATGACGTGCGCCGCAATCGCTTCACACTTGAGATCATATTTCTTCAGGGTGTCCCTGACCTCTTTCGCATAGTCCGGCTCTGTCGCCGCGCGCTTTACATCCAGATGCTGTCCCTGGCAGGCAAGCTCAATTCCGTCATATCCCATTTCTTTCGCAATTTTACACATGGTATCCAAATCAAGATCCGCCCACTGCGAAGTCATAATGGTCACAAGTCTTCCCATATCTGTACCTCTTTTCTTCTTGATACTTATCTTACTTCCCAAAGTTTCCAGTCTTTTCCCATCGGCTCCGTTCTCTCAGCCTTAGTCGTCATCTCATAAACCACGCCGCTTCTCGCAGAAATCTCAAAGGCATTCAGCGCCTCAACGACATGCAGAGAGACTGCCTCGGATACCCTTGGCTGCCTGTGGAAGCGGATTGCCTGCGCCAGATCGCTGACGCCGAGGCCCCGCATATTGCCCTGCGGATCCGGATCCTCTGCAAATTCCGAGCGTATCTCGTCCGTGCAGTTGGCCTGATTCTGCATCATGGCGATCAGCTTTGCCGGGAACGGATCCTTAACCGAATCCACAATACTCCGAAGCTTATTCCCGTCAAAAATTTCCACCTTCCCGCCGAATCCGTTCGGGTCCGGCACCTCCATGCTGCCCTCTGTTCCATAGATCTCCAGCAGCGGCAGCCTTGTTTTCCAGGTGTCGAAGCTCATGGTCATGGTTCCCACAGCGCCGCAGACAAAGGATAAAATCGCGGTATATGTCGTTGGAACCTCTGATTCCACCTGATTTCCCAGTATATTTCTGACAGGCCGCCCCTTCACGGCGAAACAGGAAATCGAATGAATCGATCCCAGAAGATATACCAGAGCAGTGAGATAATAGGGCCCCATGTCAAACATCGGTCCTCCGCCATTCTGATAGTAAAATCCGGGGTTCGGATGCCAGAGCTCATGTCCGGCGCAGGTCATGTTCGCGGTAAATCCGACCGGCTTTCCGATTTTTCCGCCGTCGAGCACGGACCGTGCCGTCTGTATGCCGGCTCCCAGAAAAGTGTCCGGTGCGGCCACACAGAAAAGTCCCTTTGCGGCCGCGAGATCATTCAGCTCTTTTGCCTCTGAGAATTTCAGCGCCAGAGGCTTCTCGCAATATACATGCTTTCCCGCTTCCAGGCATTGCCGATTGACGCTGTAATGAGCCGCCGGAATCGTCAGGTCCAGCACAAGTTCAATCTCCGGATCCGACAGAAGTTCTTCTACGCTGCCCGCGTGCAAAATCCCATACTTTTCCTGCGCCTTCTTCGCCTTTTCCACGTATAAATCCGCGACTCGGACGAGCTCCAGATTATGATAATGTTTGGTGATATTTGTCATGTAGACGTCGGAAATCGTACCGCAACCGATGATTCCCACTTTCACCCTGTCTTTCTTCTCCATATATTTGTCCCCTTGCATTTCTTTTCTCCTGTTTTTCACAGATTTCCTGCCATCACCGATTCTTACAGCCCTTCTTATCTGTAGATGCTGCCGAGCACCTGCTGTACATAGTACGCCGATAGCGTCATCGCCGCCAGATAATCGGGGGCGCCGTCATCCTCGACGGTAACCCATCCCTTGAATCCATAGTCAGCCACATGCTTCCACAGCTCACGCAGAGGAAGCACGCCCTCTCCGGGCTCCCAGAACCAGCGGTGACCGTCATCCTGAATCTCGACATCCTGCGCAAAACGGATTTCATCCGGAACGCCGATATCCGCGGTGTCCTTCAGATGGAAGGTACAGATTCTCTCCTTGTACGTGTCATAAAAGTCGATCAGATCATCCCCCATCAGTGCGATCTGCGCGGTGTCCAGACAGTAATGCACATATCTAGGATCCGTCAGCTCAATCAGCTGCCGATGATTATATTTATTGGAAACGCAGAAAAATTCATTGTGAATGCCGATCTGAACCCCCTTCGATTCCGCGTAGGCGCCGATTTCGTTCAGACAGGAGGCAATATTTTTCAGGCCCTGCTCATCCAGAGGCCCATTGCCGTAATAGTTATTTCCCGGACAGGTGTTCAGATGCTTTCCGCCAAAGGACGCACAGATATCCACCGCGTCCTTTCCCGCCTGTACCACCTCGTCATGCTTCTGCGCAAGGTGAGAGTCGTCACATCCGTGGAACATTCCACTCACCTTGATTCCATGATCCGCGGCAAAGTCTGTAAAATTCTGAGGTGTTCCGAAAAGACCGAGGATTTCATTCAGATCCCACGGTGCCAGCTCGATCCCCTCGTAACCGGTCTGCTTGTGATACCGGAGAATTCTGTCCCAGTCCTGGTAGTAGCAGACATTTGACTTGTCTTCATAATAGTAGTCCCGGAAATTGTCGATCTGTTTGTAAGGAACCGTCTTCCAATGACTCATATGTGATAATCTGATATTGTTCTCCATGATCGTCTGACCCCCTTCTCATGCATGCAGGACATGGTCCGCATAATAGCGTGCCCGCAGAATAGACCGGCAGATAGCAGCAGAATTTCTGCAGTTCAAATGGAATGTTCCATCATACCCGGCCTCGCCCGCAGCCTCGACACATGCCTTCAGATCAACCGTTCCAAATCCCGGATCCCGGAATACCCATGTTGCCGCTTTCGCCGGAAATTCCGGCATAACCTGCCTGTAGGCTTCTTTCTGATCCTTAAAAGAAGTATCTGTAAGGGTAACGGACCCGATCCGCCGCTTATTCTCCCTGATAAATTCCCGAACATCTGCTCCGGCAATGGAGAGGTGCGCGGTATCCACATCAAGATACACATTCTCTTTCATATCTCTCACAAAATTTGTGATCCCGTCTCCCCGAAGCAGTCCCCAGTATTCGTTTTTCAGACAAAGCCTGACGCCCTTTTCCTCCGCAAAATCCGCCAGTCTCTCTGTCAGTTCCTTCATCTGCTTCAAAAAATCCTCTTCAGATGCTTCCCCGAGAGTCCGACGCACGGCATAACAGGTCGGTGTCGCGGTAAGGATAAAAGAATCGGCACCTGCCTCGGAAGCAAACTGAATCGCATCCCTTCCAAAATGCTCTGCCGCTCCAAAAAATATTGGAAGCGCCCCCTGGCAGAAAAGCGTCGGGTCCAGATGCACCGAGCTGATTCCTTCTATTCCATTTTCCGATAGAAATTTCAGATATCCTTCTGTGTTCCCGAATTTGATGTCGATCGATCTCCTGGTTCTCGGAATTCCTGATCTGCCGCCGAAATCCCACTTCGGCTCATAAGGAATATCAATTTTACGGAATCCACCCGCGGAAATCAGTTGATACATTTCATCCCAGAAATACTTGCTCTCCCGTTTATTTCGGTTCGGAGCCTGATGGTCCAGGTCTACGACCTCTGTACTGAAGCTCAGTTTCATATCTTACCTCCCAACTCTCGCAGCCGCTTCATGCATTCGCGCTTCTCGCGGAGCACCATGCGGAATTCATACGTTTTACATCACCAAATCATGTAGAACTGATAATTACAGAATACGGTTTTGTATCGTCAGCGGCAAACGGATTATTTCCCCTATATGGCGGAAATATCGGAATGTCTGCTTCTCTTCCATGCAGAAATGTCACAGAGCTGACGACATCTATTCACACATATAAAAAACGGACCGTGCACTGCCGCACCATCCGTTCCCTTGAATCGTCGCCATAGTTTTTTATGTTCTTTCAGGCTTTTTTAAATTTTATCGGAAATCCTGTTCCCGAAATGCCGGTAAAAACGCCCGATGTAGATAAGATCTCCTTTACTGACTGCTCCGAAGATGATATGGTTGACCGGATATTGTTTGTTCCACATCATTTCGCGATTCAGGGTCAGCTCTGCAAAAACCGTCTGCGAGATGCTTTCCCGACTGCAGTAACAGAATAACGTCCGCTCCATGGGAAATCCGAACCGTAGTTCGGACAAATCCGGAAGCTCTTTAATATAGCCCATCTCCTTCATTGCACCGGAAAATCCGGAGAGGACCTCCCGCAGATCTCTGCCGGACGGACATACGTTACGCAGATCGTTCGGAAAACAGCTTTCAATCGGATACTTCATCCGAGGGAAAAGCATGTCGTTTTCAAGCTCTTCCAGGATAAAGTGAATTTTCCGGACATCTTCATCTTGTAGAACCGGTGAGACCGAGACAATGGGCACGCCGCTTTCCCTCTCCGCCGAAGGTTTCTGCGTCGATATGATCAGAGATGGACGCAGTTTTTTCAGCTCTTCCGTCTCGAACGGAGCAATACAGGCGATCACATGCATTCGTCCCCCAAACATTCTGCAGATGGTTTCCTTCGTATACATTCGCATCTGAGAATCAAAACCACTGACAATCACAGCCGTCAGTTCCATCTGATGGCTCCTCTGGTATCGGATCCACGCGGCAGCAAGAACCGGAAGCAGATGCCCGCGCTCCTCTCTGTGCGCGTGATAGGAAAACTTTGTCTCCAGCTTCCATTCCAGATAACGATCCATGTCCCCGAGTATGGGATTGTTTCTTTCAATGTCCTGATACAGATACTGCATCCGGCTTGTGAGTGCCACTCTGCGGTACCGGTACCTCCGGATGTTTTCCTGCAATGCCGCACGAAACACCGTATCTCCCGAAAAATCCGTTCCGTATTCATCCCGCAGCCCGTCGATCAGCTCCGCGACAAGCTCATGATCATCTTCGACAGTCACATCCTCAACCTCTCCGTTGCAGATGCAATATGCCGAAAGACTCTCAGCCAGCCATTCATAGTCGCCTTCTTCCATATCTGTGTCCTGCAGAACACCAAGATTATCGAGGATCTCATGCGCAACAGAAAGAAATCTTGCGGTGTTGTTCGTGATATTTCCGCTGTATAGGAGATATCCATTCAGATTTCGCGTATAAATGACAAGCACCATGATGGTCAGATAGACGAACTGAAACTCGTCCAGATGAATATTTCTCTTTTGAAATACAGCGTATAAGGTTTTCTGAACGTGCGAAATATACTCAAGTCCTTCCAGCCAGCGGTTTTCCTGAATCCCCTGTTCGGAATTGAAATCCCATGACTCCATCAGGATACGGATCATAATGTCCCGCTTTTTTAATTCATCATCTTCCAGAAGAATCTGATTTTTCCCCACCATAAGGCCGATGAAAGGTTCATTCCAGCTGATCATGCGCTGCAACTCCTTCAGATCGCTTTCCAGCGTAGACCGGCTTACGAACATCTCATCCTCCATATCATACATATCCACCCGGTCTCTGGTATTCATCAGTCTCATCATCATATAGTGAATGCGGTCGGTTTTAGACAGTCCCTCATTCATGTTTGAGAAAATCTGCTGAAAGGTCTTCTTGTTGATGATCTCCAGCTCATACCCTTTTCCGTAATGAGACAGAATCCGTATTCCTCTGCGGTCAAGTATCTCCTGCATCTGACGGATTTCTGTCCGAAGCGTCCTCGTCGTAATACCGACCTTGCGGGCCAGCTGCGGACCTGCCATGATTCCGCCCGAATGATTCAAAAGCTCAAGGATGACCTTCTGCCTTGCGCTCAACGTGAAATTTTCCACAACAATTCTTCTTTCTGCTATGAAGTGTGGTTTCTAAGTTCACCTTATATTTTATCAGATGATCTTCCATCCACATAGCACTGATTCACCCGATAAAGCCCTTCTCCATTCACTCAACGAGATAAAACAAGCTACGCGAGTTTTAATCTCGCTATCGCGACGCTCGCGTAAAAAAGGAACCCCAAAGCCCCGCTTCGAGATTCCCTCCATTTTTACTCCAATTACTGCAAACCTATTTATCATACTTCCCGGTAGGCCAGCTTCAGCTGAGCCAGGTAGACCAGAAGTACAATGACACCGGAAGCCAGATAAGCCAGAATTGTAAGCACTGACCGGACCCCCGCACCATTCAACACCAGGTAAATAAAGCCGCAAATTCCATTCGCCGCGGCAGCCAGAGCATAAGTGATCCCACTCCACAGAATAATATCTCTGATCATCCTGCAGTCTCTCAGGTACATTCGTTCCCCCGACCGGCAGAACCAGACAATTCCATAAAACAGAACCGCCATCAGCACACAGGAAACCAGGGTAAAAAATCCTGTCAGGTGGGAGGCATTAACCGGTACGCTCTGGAAAGCTCCCCACAGGAGAAGCAGCAGTGCAAGAATCCCGCCTCCCAGATGGATTCTGCGAAAGCGTTGCAGTATATCCGGTTTCACATCCCAGGCGACGTACTTTCCTTTATATACATAAACATTCTTCATCCTGCCATTGACCATCTTCTGTTTTATGTCAAAGTCCTTCAGAAGCCGTTCCTGAAAACTTTTCACTTGCTGTTCACCTCCGCTCCATATACACAAAGGATTTTCATACACGAACAACTCATCTCCTGCAACCGGAGCACCACAAAATGTATAGGTTCCCTTGTCATTTCGCCTCTTCGCAGTTTCTGTCCCCTGATATAGAAAGACGGACACAACGGTCCACATCGAATTAATGTCTGCGGAATTTTCCGACCTTTGTAAGACGGTTGGGAAGTTTCGGAAGCTTTCCGGCCGTCTGAATGACAGCGCCTTCCTCGCAGGCCTCAATGCACTTACCGCATCTGGTGCAGTCAAATTCATCAATCATGTGAATATATTTATCCTTGCCCTCGATACAATCTGCCGGGCACACATCCAGGCACTCTCCACATCCCGTACAAGTATGTGGGTCGATATAAATATGTACAAAAGCAGTACATACACCAGCCGGGCACTTATTCTTCCTGATGTGTGCCTCGTACTCTCCCGTAAATTTCTCTGTCGCGTCTAGAGCAGCTTTTGCCGCCTCCTGTCCGACGGAACACAGACACGAGAATTTCATGGCATCGCCGATTTCTTTCGTGAGATCAAGGAACTCCATCTTACCGCGTGCCTGTGTGATTTCTTTCTGCTCATACTCCAGCTGAATCAGTCCCTCGCGGCAGAAAACGCATTTGCCGCAGCTGACCTTGCGGTACTCGGTCATCTGATCTCTCGTCTCCGCTACGATGCAGTCCTTGTCCGTCAGAACATGGATCAGGCCTGTAGTAGCATCCGCCGCCGTCAGACTTTCTGCCTCGGTGGGAGTATAATAGCGATATCCGAGTTTTACGGCCTTTGCCGATCCCAAGGATACCAGTTCACCGATTCCGGTATCGGCGGCCTTCTTCTGAAGCGGTGCGCCGTCAACAGATACATAGACTCCTTTCTGATAACAGCCGTCCATAAGATCCGCAAGATCTGCAGCCGTCACAATATGAAGAAGTACCGCATCTCCAGCTGCTCTTACATTGATGATCTCATTAAAGAGCTGAATGCCGTAAGCCTCAGCCTTATCCTTCAACGCTTCCGTCAGCTCTGTTTCACTCTCCGGGAGATAAAGAGATAGAGACTCTGTCCCGGTAAGGAATCCTGCTACAGCAATTCCTTCCAGCACTTTTTCCGGTGTGTCCTTCAGAAGGCCAAGCAGAACCTTGTCTGTGTCGGCGTTGTTGAGTCCGGCTTCCACAGCCGCGCCCTCTGCTGCGCGTTCGAATTTATCGGAAAGTGCTTCCTTTTTTACCCCGTACTCCCACAGTCCGGCTTCTTTGATCTTTGCAAGAACCGCTTCGCGGCCTGCCTGTTTCGCATTTGCAAGAGCTCCCATCATTTTGCCTCCTTTGCAAAGTCTGCCCATGTCTTCGGTGTTGAAATCTGCAGCCGCAGATCACACTGCAGACATCTGCCGGCTTCAGCGCAAGCATCCTCTTCACACAGACCATGATCGAACAGGCTGAAGTTGTTCTGACGCATCTCTGCCGGGTCAATCTTCGGCTGACGTCTCTGCTGATATGCAAATCCTTCAATCTTTCCGATGTATGGATTCTTTGCCTGTTTCGGAGCGAGTTCTTCCTCTATATCACCATCGCCACCCAGATAACGGTCAATCTGGCTGGCAGCCTCGCGGCCAGACTCAATCGCCATAACCACTGACTTTGTACCATAAATGCAGTCACCGGCAGCAAAGATTCCTTCCACTGAAGTTCTCTTATCCTTTACAATATCTGTAACCGTGATACTGTTCCCACGTCCAAGGGTAAGGCCTGCATCCTCAGTGATATCCGGTCTCTGTCCTGTCGCAAAAATAACAGTATCCGCGTCAATATGGTGCTCGGAGCCTGCTTCCTTCTTAATAATTGCGCGATGGTTCTCATCGAACGTAAAGGATTCTACATTCATGAAGTCGACACCGGTCACATGATCTTCACCCGTAATCGCCTCGAAGGTCTGAGCCGGATGAACAAAGATCCCTTCCTCCTGTGCCTGCTCGATCTCTTCATCGTCAGAGGTCATCTTGTCTCTTGCCTCAAGGCAGGCGACATGGATCTCTTCCGCTCCAAGTCTCTTTGCCGTTCTTGCACAGTCAAAGGCAACATTTCCGCCGCCGAGAACGATGACCTTGCGTCCCATTCCTGTTTCCAGGCCCATCGACGCCTTGCGGAGAAAATCGATATTCACCAGAACTCCCGGCAGGTCCTTTCCCGGCATCGGAAGGCGTACGCCATTGTGTCCGCCGATCGCCATCAGAACCGCATCATACTCTTTAAGCAGCTCTGTCGGCTTGTCTACCCGCACACCGGTCTCGATCTTTACTCCCTGATCCGTGAAGACCTGAATCTCCTCCTGTACCATCTCTCGTGGCAGACGATAGGAGGGGATTCCATACGAAAGCATGCCGCCTGCAGTAGGAAGCGCTTCCTTCACCGTTACGTCATGGCCCTGTTTTCTCAGATAATACGCAGCGGTAAGTCCGGCAGGACCTCCGCCGACAACACAGACCTTCTTGCCGGTGTCCGGAAGCTGTTTGCCTTTTCCTCTCCAGTACCTGCCTGTCTCGTGCTCCGTCGCGTATCTCTTAAGATTCCGGATGGACATCGGCTCATTGACCAGTCTGCGCTTGCACTCCAGCTCGCAGGCATGGGTACAGATATATCCAAGAGTTTTCGGCATGGTGAGCTTCTCACGAATTACGGCCGTTGCCGCATCATAGTCACCTTCCTTGATATAACGAAGGTATTCCGGAATGTTGGTATGGGCCGGACATCCTGCCTTGCAGGGAACTACGTAATCTTCCTTGCTCTTTTCCGTCGATGCCAGTATATCCCGGATCGTTCCGGTCGGGCATACCTCTGCGCATGCCTGGCAGAAACGGCAGTCGGCGTCCTTGAGAAGCCGGTTCTTCAGGGTTCCTGTATAAACCTCCAGATCCTCTCTCTTCTGATAATGCAGGACGTTGACGCCGCGAAGGTCATCGCAGGCGCGGACACATCGTCCGCAGAGAATGCAGCGATTCATATCGTGAAGGAGCAGGGGATTTTTATCATTGACAGCGAATCCCTTGGAACGCATTTTCATGCGTCCGGTCTTCGGTCCGATATACTGGATCAATACCTGCAACTCACAGTGCCCATATTTCGGACAGGTTGAACAATCCTCCGGATGTCCTGCCAGAAGCAGTTCGAGTGCAAGCATGCGAAGTCTCTTGATCTCTTCATTCTGTGTCTCGATCACCATCCCGTCTTCTGCCTTCAGCATACAGGAAGGCTCTACCTGATCATGTCCCTCTACCTGCACGATACACATCCGGCAGGAACCGAGCGGATTCAGATCCTTGTGATGGCAAAGGTGCGGGATGTAAATTCCCGCGTCCAATGCACATTCCAGGACGTTCTTCCCCTCCGGAACTTCAATTTTTACTCCATCAATTGTGATGACAGCCATCGTTACATTCTCCTCTTCAAAAAAGCCATGGTCTGAGAATATTATGTTCTTCAAAGCCATGGCTGTCCTATACCTGTATAAGTTCTTCTTCCGAAGCATGGAAGCCGCGCGGGAAACCTATATATTTATATGCCCCGCACGACGCAGACCGACTCCTCTATAATCAGTCTTCATCCTCTACAAATTCCGCAGCTTCCATACCTGCAATCCTGCCGCTGTTGACAGCAAATCCCATGGAGTTGCCCGGAAGCAGGAACATGTAAGAATCATCGTAAATGTTGCAGGCATCTGCGCCGGCAGCATACAGACCCGGAATCGGCTCAAAGTCCTTATCGCATGCCTCACAGTTTTCATTGATCCGGATGCCTCCGACCGTACCATATCCGCCCGGACGAATGGCTGCCGCATAGTACGGTGCTTTTACAAGTGGGCGAAGATATTTTTTGCGCTTGAAGAACTCTTCATCTGTGCTGTCGCAGTAATCGTTATATTCCTCGACGGTTTCTACCAGATTGTCAGCGTCGATTCCTGTCTTCTCCGCCAGCTCCTCAATACTGTCAGCCACGTAGAGTCCCTTATTGCCGCTCTCCTCTGCCTGTTTCACTCCCTCGATAAAGTCGGATACATCAGGATTTGTACGAACCATGGAAATCTCATCCACGCCGTTGCGCATATAGTATTTCACAATGGAACTGTCTACAATACTGAACAGCTTGCGCTCCTTCTGATGAGATGCCGCGTTGCTCAGGAATGTCGTGTTCTGCATCTGTTCCTCATCCATGACACGCTTGCCGAACAGGTTTACAAGAAGATTCGGCTGCATCAGAACATTGGGCACGCTCTGCGGAAGTTCATCGATTCCTTCAAAGTTTGCCGCCTGCTCAATGCGTACCGGCACATGGTCTACGCCGGCTTCCCATGCCATACGAATTCCGTCTCCGACATTTCCCGGGATTGCGAAGTTGAACATGTCTTTTCCGAACTCATATCCGGTCTCTTCCTTGATCAGCTTCGGGTTTGCGCCGGCACCTCCGGTAGCAATGATTGCCGCCTTGCAGGCGATCGTGATCTCTTTGCCCTCTTTATCTGTGGCAAGGACACCACATACATGACCATTCTCGTCTTTCAGAATTTTCTTTCCCGGGGTCTCAAGCATAACCTTTACACCCAGCTCCTGTGCCCTTGCAAACAGGGCCTTGTTCATAAAGGAAGCCGCGCGCGGTCCGATTCCCTGATCTGTCTTTACGATGTGCCAGGTCGGCTCGCTCTTTGTGAAGTACTTATAAGCGCCTTCGAATTCAACGCCCATGTCCTCAAGCCACTCGATCGTCTCCGCGGACTGTTCAAAATATCTCTTCATCAGACGGGCGTCTACATTGTAATGGGTGTACTCCATAAACATGTTGAGTGCCTTCTCAACAGTGATGTCATACATCTGTCTCTTCTGGTATTTGGAACCGATTGCCAACGGGCCCATTCCCATGTTGGCCGCGCCGCCGACTGCTGCATTTTTCTCGATCAGGATGACATCCGCGCCATCCTCGGCAGCCTGAACAGCTGCGCATAATCCTGCGGGGCCACCCGCAATTACTACAATCTGGGTTTCAAAATCTGCCATATCTCTCCTCATTTCCGGACCGTTCGTCCATGTGTTCTGTCAAAGCTTTTCAATTGTCACATCTTTATTACTGTACTTCTTATTTTTCCTGCTGAACTTTTTGATTTTCAGCTTCAGTGCTTCTGATTTTGCCGATGCACTTTCCCTCAGCCTGGTTTCTTTCCTGATTTCTGGCATTATTGTATTGCAGTCTGATGCCGGATGCATTTCCTTTACAAACCCATCCCGCGAAAAAAAATGACATCCTCCTGCCTGTTTTTTTCGCCAGGTCAGAAAAGATGTCATATTTTGACCTCAGCAGGGCTGAAGCACGTCCCAGTGCTCCGCAAGCTGTCCTCCCTGAATCCGGTAGATATCGACCACTCTGCATTTGGTATTGCCTTCCGGATCCACATTTTTCAGATAAACAGCCACCATATCTCCTTCCGAGATAATCATCTGAATCTCCAACCGGAAGGTCGGTTCATCAATGAATTTCTGACGAAAGCCGTCCATCAGTCCCTTTCTTCCCTGTGCAACGCCGGGATTGTGCTGTTTATAATCCTCCCGGACATATTTCCGTGCTGCATCTAAATTATGCTCATTGAAGAACTCTTTATACATTGCTGTAATAATTTCTTTATTGGTCATGCAAGCCTCCTGTTCTGTTATTTCACAAACTTTTCCGCATAATGACACGCAACCAGATGATTCGGGCGCATCTCGCGAAGCTTAGGCTCCTCCTGACGACACTTTTCTGTCGCATATGGGCATCTCTTGGCAAACCGGCAGCACGGCTTAGGGTTGATTGGAGAGGTAAGTTCTCCCTTCAGTACCATCCGTTCATGCTTCGCGTGCACATCCGGAATCGGAATCGCGGACAGGAGCGCCTGCGAATAGGGATGAATCGTGTCACGGAAAATTTCATCTGCCGGGCATTTTTCAATCATCTGCCCCAGATACATCACGGCAATATCGTCTGAGATATGCTTTACCACCGACATATCATGCGTGATGAACATATAAGTCAGACCTCTCTGCTCCTGCAAATCCATCAGCAGATTCAGAATCTGCGCCTGAATGGACACATCCAACGCGGAAACCGGCTCATCACAGACGATAAAACTCGGGTTCAGTGAGAGCGCGCGGGCAATTCCGATTCGCTGACGACGACCGCCGTCCAGCTCATGCGGATAAGCTGTTTCGAGACGCTTTGCCAGACCAACCAGCTCCATCATCTCCTTCGCCTTGTCCTCTACCTCCTTCTTGCTCAGATTCTTATTATTTACCCTGATCGGTTCCTCGATCAGCTGCAATACGTCCATACGCGGATCCAGAGAAGCATACGGATCCTGAAAAATCATCTGGATATGAGAACGATACTCCTTTTTGAATTTTTTCAGAGGCATACCCGCAATATCCACGCCATTATACAGAACCTCACCGCTGGTCGGCTCATGCAGACGCATCAGAGTTTTCCCCAGTGTTGATTTTCCGCATCCGGATTCCCCGACGATTCCGATCGTCTTTCCCTTCTCAATATTAAAAGTGACGTTATCAACCGCATGGAGTGCCCCGCGCGGAGTGGAAAAATATTTTTTTAAATTTCTGACTTCCAGAAGATTCTCACTCATTCTTGTCCGCCTCCCATTCCGGTGTGTACTGGAAACACTTCGCATAATGTCCCGCCTCTACATTGACGATCCACGGATCATGTTCGGCGCACGCCGCCTTCTTTTCCGTGCATCTGTCGCAGAAGCTGCATCCGGTCGGCAGATCGGATGGATCGCAGACCATTCCCGGAATCACGTGAAGACGCTTCACTTCCTTGTCCAGACTTGGAATAGACTGATACAATGCCCTGGTATATGGGTGTTTCGGATTATCAAACACCTGCTCGGTTGTACCGTATTCCACGATCTCCCCCGCATACATTACTGCGCAGTGATCGCACATCTCTGCCACCACACCCAGATCGTGGGTAATCAGAATCATCGAAGTTCCCTTCTCCTTCTGAAGTTTTCGCATCATGTCAAGGATCTGTGCCTGAATCGTTACATCCAGTGCTGTGGTCGGCTCATCAGCAATCAAAAGATCCGGCTCGCAGGCAAGGGCAATCGCAATCACAATCCTCTGCTTCATGCCGCCGGAAAACTGATGCGGATACTCCTTATATCGTTCCGGGACGATTCCTACCATGGCAAGCATTTCCTGCGCACGCTTCAACGCCTCTACCTTCGAGCAGTTGTCATGAAGCTCCACTACCTCGGCGATCTGATCGCCGACAGTTTTCACAGGGTTCAGAGCCGTCATAGGATCCTGGAAGATCATGGAGATCTTCTTGCCCCGGATAGCACGCATCTCTTTTTCAGAGCACTTCATCAGATCCTCTCCTTCAAAATTAATGCTGCCCTGAATAACATGCCCTACTTTAGGCGGCAACAGCCGCATGATTCCAAGAGCCGTCGTCGTCTTGCCGGCTCCGGTCTCGCCGACCAGACCAAGGATTTCTCCTTTTTCCAGAGAGAGATTAATTTTATTTACGGCTTCGACAACCTCTTCATCGGTTTCATAATGTATTACAAGATCTCTGATATCTAATATTCTCTCACCCATTTTCGCCGTCTCCTTAATTCATCTTCGGGTCAAATGCATCACGGAGACCATCGCCCATCAGATTAAATGCAAAGCAGGTAACCATGATCATCAACGCCGGGAATACCATCATATAGGGTGCTGATGTCAGATAAGATTTTCCGTCGTTCAGAATCAGTCCCCATTCCGGTGTAGGAGCAGCAAGACCGACGCCAATGTAGCTCATGGAAGACATCATCATGATCGAAACTGCAAGGAATCCGACAAAGAAAATGACCATAATACCGGCAGCATTCGGAATCATATGTTTCATGATCAGCTGGAACTTGCTGCATCCGATCGCCTCAGAAGATTCGATGTAGTCGTTTCCACGCACCCGGAGAATCGCAGCGCGGTTGTTACGCGCCATGGTGGGCATCGAAGCAAACATAATTGCAGCGACCAGCTGGGGAATGCCATTTCCAAGGACAGCCACAATGCACATAGCCATCATGATCATCGGTATAGCCTGGAAGATATCCATAATACGCATGATGACTGTATCCACTTTGCCGCCGAAATATCCGGCAATGATACCAAGCAATCCGCCGCTGAACAGTGCCGCCAGCGTACAGAAGACTGCGATCAGCAGGGAATATCTGGTGCCATAAATACACCGGCTGAAGATATCGCGCCCGAACTGGTCGGTACCGAACAGATGGACGGAGCTCGGCTTCTGCATCATAGCCGTATAGTCCTGCGACTGATAGTCATAAGGAGCAATCACCGGCGCAAGAATCGCGATCACAATCAGTGCCGCAACAATGATCAGTCCGACAAGCGCGGTCGGATTTCTCCGGAAACGCTTCCATGCTTCATAGGATGGGGTAATCCTCCTTGGTCTTTTCCGTCTTGCATTCTTTCTTTCAATTTTCTCCATCGCGGGAGTATGCATTTTTGCCATTTTTATCTGCCTCCCTTAAGCAACTGCCGGTTTGGCTTTCTTCTGTTTCTTCTCACCGGCAATAATTGTCGTTTTCAGTCTCGGATCAATCAGTACGAACGCGATATCTACCAGAAGATTGATCACAACCAGAACAATAGCGATGATCAGCGCTCCTCCAAGAATGGATGGGTAGTTTCTCTGTGTGATAGAGTCAACAATATATTTACCGACTCCCGGAACTCCGAAGACGGTCTCAACAACCATGCCGCCACCGATCGAGTTGCCCAGAGAAGTTCCGACTGACTGCGCCACCGGAATCATCGCGTTGCGAAGTGCATGATGATATGTGATGTTATGTTCGGTCTGGCCCTTGGCCCTTGCCGTCCGAATATAGTCCTCGCCGAGAACCTCCAGCATGGAAGACCGCGTGATACGGGTATAACCCGCAATGGACGGAAGTCCGATACAGAGCATCGGCATGATATAGCCGAGCGGATTTTCTATGCCGGATGTCGGAAGGACATGCAGCTTTACTGCGAATACCAGGATCAGAACGAGACCGACAACGAACTCCGGCACTGACTGAAAGAACATCGAGATGACCAGAACAAGCGAGTCTATCCACGTGTATTTCTTCAGAGCAGATATGATGCCCAGAATGATTCCCAGAAACGCGCCGATTGCAACTGCTCCGAGCGTTATAATTCCGGAGGTTTTCAGTCTCGGAAGAATCTCTGAGAGAACCGGTTCGCCCGTTCTGTAGGAGTTGCCGAAATCCCCATGACATACACCACCGATATATCTCACATATTGTACCAGCACGGGATCATTCAGTCCCAACTCTTCTCTTTTCTCATCGATCTGCTCCTGCGTGGCATTGTTGCCCAGAATCTGTCTGGCCGGATCACCGGGGGTGACCGTTTTCAGGGCAAAGATGATTGCCGAAACGCCAATCAGGATCGGGATGAGAAGAAGAATACGTTTGATAATATATTTGAACATAATTTTTCTCCCTGTTTGATAAAGATGAATCCTGTTTTTCTCAAAGAATGGCACCGCGAAGAGGATTCCTCCACGGTGCTCTGACATTGATTCCAATGGAAGATTCAGATCTGAATTTTTCTGTTATTCAGTGAATCTGATCGATGTCCGGGGCCAGACGCTTACTCCGCCTCGTAGAAGTTGGTGGCATCCAGGAATCCGCGCTCTCTGGTCGTGTATCCCTTCAGATTCTTTGCCAGAATTGATGCTTTCATCTCCGGATAGAGATTGGAAACAATGCACTGCTCCTTCATTGTCTTCTCGAGCGCTCCTGCTTCCTCCTTTGCCTTTGCACTATCTGTCTCCTCGATCAGCTGTGTGATTGCCGCGTCGATCTCCGGTGTGGTGACCTTAGGTCCGCCGATGACAAATCCGGAATCAATGGTCGCCTGCTGCATGAAACACATCAGTGTAGGATATCTCTCGGCGGTGTACTCTCCAACCATGATGAGATCATAATTTCCGCCGAATGCATTCTGTACAAAGGTCGGGGTATCGGTAATATCGATCTTCAGGGTGATGCCGATCTTGGAAAGGTTCTCCTGCATAACAGTATAGATTGGGTTTACATCCTGAAGGCCGATGGCGGTCAGCTCAACCGATCCGTCAGTTGCGATGCCGGCATCCTCCAGAATCTTCTTTGCTCCATCGATATCGACAGCCCTTTCTTCTGTCGTGTAGGTCTGGTTGTAATATGGACTGTCATCCTCAAAATAGCCCAGCGCCGGTTTACCGAAACCTGCGGTTCCGACCTGTGCAATCGCGTCAAAATCAAGTGCCTTGTCGATCGCCTGGCGAAGCGCAAGCTCCTTTGTCGGATGAGAATCTGTCATGTTGTACCAGAGGTGTGCCACCTGTCCGAAGGTGTATACGCAAGTCTGTACGGCGTCGTTATCCTTGAAGGTCGCCGCCTGTGATACCGGCATGTCATATGCCACCTGCGCGTCGCCGGACTCAACAGCCATCTCACGTGCTGCCGCATCATTGGTGAATGTAAAGGTAATCGTCTTATAGTATCCCTTGTAATCCTTGTTCCAGTAATTATCATTTCTTTCAAGGACAATGTTCTGTCCCTGATTCCAGGATTTGAATTTGTACTTTCCGCATCCCATCACCGGGTTCTTGCATGCCGCGTCCAGTCCGCCGGCTGCGTTTACCTCATCCTCGCTGACGATTCCGAAGTTGGTCATCGTCATCATCTCCAGCATGGCTGGAGCGGCAATGTTATACTCAATCGTAACCTTGTTGTCCGCGTCCTTCGTGGCTCCGACCAGGAAACGTCCGGTATCCGAGGTGGCCGAAGCAGTCTTCCATACGTTTACGGAATATACAACGTCGTCCGCCGTCAGCGGAGATCCGTCAGTCATTGTCACTCCGTCACGAAGCGTAAACTGCAGATGCGTTCCGTCCGTCCAGTTCCACTCCGTTGCAAGCTCCGGAATAATCTCACCTGTCTTCTGATCCTTGGCAACCAGAGTATCCAGGATCGCACCGCTGACGATCTGTTCCTCATTTTCCGTTGTGCCGTTACCGGCTCCCCAGATTGCGGAGGGCTCCGAAGCCAGGCCAATCGTGATGTTTTTGTCTGTCACCTCTGTATTGGCCGGGTCAGTGTTTGCAGTCAGGACTCCCGCAGCCTGTGCATTTGCGTCCGCCTGAGCCTGACCGGATGTTGCTACAACCGCATTAGAGGTTGAGGCAGCTCCGTTTGAAGATGCATCGGAAGCTTTGCTCCCGCACCCCGCCATGGAAAACGCCATCACCCCGGCGAGTCCCATCATTGCCATTTTCCCGAGTTTCATTCTTCTCCTCCTTTAATGATTCGTGAAAGACAGTTGTTCCTTCTCCAACTGTGATCATTGTATCAGGTGTGCTGTTTTTTATATTCTCCGCAATTTGTTCCTTTTCCATCAGAAAATGACTTCATGCGAAGATTTGTCTGAAAGGAGGTCAAAATATGACAGGTCAGGTGGTGGTTTTTGTCTGCTTCTCAGACTGGTCTCTGCGATCCGAGTTTTCAACCGGCCATCCAGTTTAATAAATCTGACTGGTGCCTTCTTCTGTCTATCTGACTTTGTGAATCCGGATAACGGCGATCTCGTTCGGCTGCAGTTGTTCTTCAATCATGAGCACTCCACCGATCGCCTCTGTTCTGCAAATTGTCATATTCGGCTCGCAGGCTCTGCGGAAATACTTGATGTCATTTCGCGACGGTTCCTTCTCAAAATCCAGATCCTCCCAGATCTTCAGCACACTCCCATAGTCATCGTTGATCCGATACATCTTGACGGTGTACTCCCCGTCGACAGCATCTGATATCCGGATCCGGATATTGATTTTTTTACGCTCCTCATAGTATTTCCACATGTTTGAACGGTCCAGCTCGGTTTCATTTGTCAGGTAGTAGTTGTAATTCAACCGCTGCTGATTGTGACAGACTACCGCATAGTTGTCATGCCGGTCAGTCGTCAATAGATAATTCCTGGTTTTCCCAAGATAATACGGAAAAAGCCTGTGATTCATAAAATCAAAGGCAAAGGCAGCCGGCTTCAGAATTCCGTCATTAGTCAGAAGCCCTGTCCCTCCGAACAGGATATCCGAAGTATCGAAATAGCTGAACACACGATCACTGCCTGCCCCATAGCCCATCTCGTCCACCAGACCATAAACGTCGATAATATTTTTTATAATATATGCGCCCTTGAAGGTTGTATCATTGATGTAATTTCGTACACTTGGTGTCAGATTCCACTCATTCACATACACCGGAACATCAGAAAAACCGGCTTCACGGATCAGTTTTTTCTCCCGGGTCAGCATATGCAGCAGAGCCTCATTGTCCGTTGTCCTCTTTGCGAATTCATCGAGTCCATCCCCGCCTCTCTCATATCCATAATACATGATCGATATAAAATCAGGCCTGTTTCCCTCCAGGTTCCACCGTTTCAGAAAATCTGCTCTTCTTTCCGCGCCGGCATCCATGCGAATGCTGTATCCGCCGAACTGGATCTTCTCATTGCATTCCTTAATCAGTCTTTTTGTGACCCGGAACTTCTCCAGATACAGCTCGTTGTACTTGTCGGGTTCTCTTCTCAGATCCTCGTCATACCAGAGCTCCATCTTCCAGTCGTCAAGTGCGTCCTGCCCATAACGGTTTGACAAATGGCGGAGAAAGGCTCTCATCAGTCTCTCCCACATCTCCATGGTTTCCTGCTTCGGCCACCCGCTTTCCTCCGCTCCGGGACTGATTCTTCCGATTTCATAGTGGAGAACATCCGGCTTCATCCCCAGTTCGATAAACGGCTTCATCCCCTGCTCCAGAATGAAATCGAGGATCGAATCAATCTGGCTGAAGTGGTAGTCCGCCTCCTGCGTAGGATCGATATACAGCTCTCTGGAAAAAATATTCCAGAACCGCACATATTCAAATCCCAGTGCCTGATGCAGAATCAGGAGCTGTTCCCGAACCGCGGAATTCAGTATCGCAGCTGCAGATCCGAAATTGATGATTTTGTCCCAGAACATCTGCAGCGGCTCACTTTGCTGTGCTGAAAAATTGCCGGAACAAATCGCCGCATGCGCATCCCCTGTGTCTTTCTCCGTTTTTTCGACCAGTACCTTTTCCAGTTTCTTCTCCAGTGTCTTCCAGCGAACCTCATTCTCCTTCTTCTTATCGGAAGACGTGGACTTCTTCCGGAACTCCGAAGGTGTCACTCCATACGCCTTCTTAAAGTCTTTATTGAAAAGTGCCGCCGAGGTAAAACCGTTGTTATATGCGATCCGCGTGATCGGCGCGTCAGTATAAAGCAAATCATCCGCCGCATGGTACACCCTGACATTGGTCAGATAACTTGCGAAACTCATCCCATAATTCTTCTTGAAAAACCGGGAGAGGTACCCGTTCGACAGAAAGAGCTTCTCGGAAAGATCCTTCATGCTGATCGCCTGATCATAATTTGCATAAATATAGTTGTTAATCTGCTGCAGCCTCTCCTCGTAGCGGTCACCTTCTTCTGCATCTGCCTCGATGTCATTTCCGGGCTTTATCATAAAATTTGCAGTCAGGTTGTTCAGAATCGCATAGCAATCGCTCAGATAACTGAAACTTGCAGAATTCTCTCCCGTCTCAATGTAGTGATTCAGCATTCTGCGAAGAAGAATCCTGAGATCTTCATAGCGCCCATTCTCAGACACGGAGGAATCGCACCAAAAAATCACGTCGCGGGTTTGCATGGTTTCGGAGATCAGCGAGGTGTCGAACATCTGAATCATAAAGAGAACCTCTCCTGCCGAACGGAGCACATGCCGTTTATTGGTGTTCACAATCAGAATATCTTCCTTTTTCATATGTGAGATCTTATTTTCAACACTGACCTCCAGACTTCCCTCCAGTACAAAGACCAGCACCATCTCCTGTCGGAAATTCTCCACTCCGTTGGCCTGATCATATACTTCTGTTCTGAACTTTTCTTTTCCGATCATTGTTCTCTGTTCTCCTGAATCAAATGAAATACTACTCCTTTACATGAGGTAGAGACGAATTTTACCGGACATGCCGGTCGGATCTGTAACCTCATGGCAAAAATCAAATGGTGCCGAGGGATACTTTCTCTGCTCCCTCGCCGGGGTAGTCGCAACCTCACAGACGATCTCGTTCTCTCCCTCCTGCAGCAGTCCCCGAAGATCCACTGTATAGGGCGGCGTCAGGCAAATGCCGGCCGTCTTTCCGTTGACCGTCACGCGGAAAACATCAAATACCTGCTCCGCTGACAGATATCCCTGATGCCAATTTTCCTTCAGATGAAAGGATTTCCGGTAACGGATTACGCCGGAAAAATCCGGATGATCTTCACTGTAAGGTCTTAAGCTCTTCTCTTCCTTTTCTGTTCCAAATGCCGGATAGTCGATGGCTTTCACTGCTGAAACCATCCATTCACCGGACAGATCAAAAACCTCTTTTACCCCCGCCAGAATATCTGACAGCGGCCGGTAGATTTCCGGTTCCTCTTCTTCCTCATTCTTCTCTACAAGCAGACAGCTGCCTCCTGCAGGCAGCTCTACCACCGCCCGTCCCTCTTCGTCGGTTTTCACTGTCCGGCGGATCTCCTCAAAAAGATCCTCATAGAAGGCATCACCCGAAAACGGGAGCTTTACACGGCCCCTGAAGTTCCGGTCCGCCGATTCGTTAAAGAGCATCAGGATCTGTTTTCCATCCTTCTCATAGAAGTATGCAGACAGATCCGGAAAATCCTGATCAAGAAGCGGTTCCGCCCATCCCCTTGCCTGAAGCTCCCCGGCAAGATCCTCTGGTGCAAGAAGTCCGAATCTCTGCTTCCAGGTTTCATCCTCCGGAGCGATTCTTTCCTCGTCCATCAAAATAGCTTCCGGATACCCTCCGATGAAAAACACCGGAAATCCGGGATCCTTTCTGCAAAATGCAAGCAGACGCTCCGGCAGGTACTGTGCATAAGGGATAAGAAGGGTATCAAACTCTTCTCCGTTAATGTTCAGCTTTCCGCCCCCGACGCTGCCATTCCATGCCGGAAGATCGGCCAGCATGTCCAGGCTGACGATATCAAAATCAATCTGGTGCGTCATAAGTACCCTGCACACCTTCTGCATCGGCATCGATTTTCCTGTCCAGTCCGCTTCTGCGTCATAGAGAAGAGCGATCCGCGCCGGATGCTTCCCTCCATTAAGTACCCCGCACATGCGGTTTGCGTATTTCATCAATTCCGCAAAGAAGGGAAATTCCGGGTTGTTGCCGCGCGCGTAAAAATGAGGAGGGCAGTCAAAATCCGGGTACTCCGCCATCGAAAATGCGTGCGGTACCAGGTAATTAACACCTCTTACAAGAAGATGATCCAGAAGATGCTTCATATCCCGCACTCCGAAGTTCCATCCATAGGCACCGAAAAGCTCACACATGGTGCGTCCTTTCTTTTTCGGGTCCAGATGACCGCCGGAGGCTCCCAGTTTACCGAGAGTATAGTGAAAGAATTCTCCGTCCGCCGTAAGCGGTCCCATGCTCATCCGCTGCTGTACCGGCGCACCGTACACGATCTGGCCGCCGATGCTGTCGATTCCCGCCATGTCCTGTCCGCTCATGGCGCGGAACCAGTGGCCCGCGCCAAGTCCGAGCCTGCTGTGCAGCCCGTTGTCTTCTACCACATGCCCGATGTATTCGACTCCGTGCGCATGACACCATTCTCCGATCGGACGGGAAAAATCCCTCTCATAAAGTCTGGAGACGCAGTCCATATAGTCATACCGGATCTGCGGCTGCAGCCTGTGATCCGCGCTGTCCGCAAAGAGCAATGCCAGATAAACAAGATAATTGTCCCTCCAGCGTTCCTTCAGCATATCTGCCAGCTCCACGCTCCACGGAAGCGGCATCCCCGGTCTTCCGAGCCTGGTATCATTGCTCTGGTCCGTAATGTTACCCAGCTGCGGTTCGTCCGAGAAAAAGCCGGCGATCACCGTTCCGAACAGATCTCCGTAATGCTGGTAGTGCGCCTCATAGACGCCTTCAATCTGCGTGTGTGCGGACACAGCATCGATCATATTGATGTAGCTCTCATTTCCTCCATCCGTCCGGGTCGTATAAATCACATGGATTCTCCACTGCCCCTCCGGAAGCTCAAATCGGATCCTGTCACCGCCGTCATAGAGTCCCGTCAGATCGATCCCCTTCTCATGAAAGCTCCCGCCCTCTGCAAATGGCACAGCAACGATTGAAACGACACGATTGTTTGCCCGTTCTTTCTCGTTGACCGGCTGTCCGATCTGCCAGAAGCCGATCGTCGGCTTCATCATGCGGCTGACCTGCAATTCATGCGGCCGCCTCGATCCGAATACATCACAGACCGTGCAGGCAAGATACTGTTTTTTTCTTTCGGGATATCTGGATTCAATCAATCCGTTGGCGTAGCCGGTCGGAAAATGCTTATCGTCCAGAATCCAGATTCTCATGTTTCTTTTCTTTGCTTCATCAATGACAATATCCATGTCATGCCACCATCCGGGGCCGCAAAAATCTTTGTGCGGGCGCGCTTCCACGCAAACTGCCTTGATCCCGCAGAAATCGATTTTACTTATTTCCTCCCGGATGATCTCTTCCTTCTCTCCACGCATCCAGAGAAATGGTAAAATATAGTTATTCATGTTCATTCTCCCCCTTAACCGTGTTTTCTCCTACTCACTGCTTCTTTTCTGCTCTTTCAAACGATTCTGCGCTGCCTCACATTTAATTTTCCATTTTCCGCCGCGATAACGAAGCAAACCAATCAGGGCCGATCCTGTCCATCCGATCGGTGTTGCCCACCACACACCAAAATATCCGGCAATAGCCGCAAATACAAAGGAAAGAACACTTCTGGCTCCGATTTCACACCCGCTCATCCAGATTGTCGGCGCAATATCCGAAGCGCTTCTCAGAAAGTTCTGAAAGATAAATACAAATCCCAGGACAGGTGCAAAGATTGCCGTAATCCTGACCATCGGAACACCGATTTCGACCACCTGCCTGCTGTCGGTAAAAATTCCGATCACCTGAGGAGCAAAGAAAAACATAATCACACCCATAACGACGGTGTAAATCAGGTTGATCAGATAGCCGCAGCGCATTCCCGCTTTCACTCGTTCATATTCTCTGGCACCAATATTCTGGCCGCAGAAGGTTCCGATTGCCATCCCGATAGAAAAGCTCAAACACATGAAGATCTGTTCGGTGCGGTTTCCCGCCGCGTAAGCCGCAGCCGCATCCGATCCGAACTGATTGACCGCTCTCTGCATGAACATAGCGGAGATGACAACGATCGCCGACGACAAAGCCGATGGGATCCCGATTCGGAAAATCTCCCGGATAATTGCTCTGTCAATAAACACGTTTCCACCCAGTTCCTCCCTTCGAAAGTGAAAGGCTTCTGTTCTGCAAAGCGCATAAACCAGACAATAGAGTCCGGAAACTAACTGGGAGATCACCGTGGCAATGGCAACTCCGAATACGCCCATACCAAAAGAAACGACAAAGAGAACATCCAGTGTCACATTCAGCAGGGATGCCACAATCAAAGCAACCAGCGGAGTTACAGAGTCTCCGACCGCACGAAGGCACGATGACATTGCATTATACAGACTGGTCGCCAAACCCCCTGCGCAGATTGTCCGCAGATATATTGTTGCATCCGGAAGCACATCCGAAGGCGTCCCGAGCAGATATAGAAGTTCTCCACAAGAAACCAGCCCGACCGCCATTAAAGCGCCCCCTGTGACCATAATCATTGCAATTGAAGTGGCAAATGATTTCCGCACCTGCTCATTGTCTCCGCTTCCGTATGCCTGCGCGAGCAGAACCGATGCCGCTGCGGAAAATCCTGTGACCAAAGCTATGGTCAGATTGTAGGCGGCACCGCAGCCCCCTACCGCTGCCAGAGCATTTTTCCCTACGAACTGACCCACCACAATCGAATCCACCATATTGTAGACCTGCTGAAAGACAGACCCGATAAACAGCGGCAGCGCAAAGCGCATGATCAGTCCGAAGGGCTTTCCTTCTGTCATGTTCAGGTTTTTGTTACTATCAAAAAAATCATTAACCTTCATTCTACCATACATCCTATTAACGCAAGTTGACAACAAAAGGGAAAAGCGAAAAGGCCGCCGCACCAGGCAATTCCGTGAATCAAAGGCGTCTGTAACCGCATTTCTGCAGCTGTCATGCCTGGAAATCGGATAAATGATTCACTCTGTGCTATATGTGCGGCAGCCTCTCATAAAACTGAATGGCTGTATTCTGTTTCAACCTGTATTGATTTTACACTGCTTCTCTTCTAAAAATCTGATAAATATTTTGATAAATCAGTGGAAACAGATCAACATTTGATATCCCACGCCATTATTATTATGTCTAGTTTCTTTTTTCACATGTTTTTTGAAACTTGATAGAGATAACATGCGATACGGTTTGCACCGGCGACATCCGCGGAACCTTTATTCACAACAGCTCAGCCCAGTCAAAGACTGCCCAGTTATCGGTCTCAGTTCCATTTCCGGAAGCAAACATTCCAAGCATGGTACCAACCATTCCTCCAACCTCTTCCGGATTGATTTTTCTCCCGTCCGCATGCTCGAAGAAGACTTCGAGGTGGTCTTCGTCCGGACCCGTGAGAAATGTGTAATCCTGTCCTTTCGCTTCCAGCCTCATAATCAACGGTGTTTCCTTTATCTCCGCCTGTTTCAGAATCTGTTCCGTCGTCCTGCTCTCGTATCCCGGCATAAAAGGGAGCCCTTTCTGCCAGGTCGTAACCAGTACAAGCGTGAGCATCTGCCTTCCGTCCCTGCAGCGTTTTTCCAGCCGGTACTGGTGATTGGAGGCCTGCATGATGACCATTCCTGCAGACTCTTGCCCGTGTGCGGTAAAATCCATTGAAATCGTAAAGCGAAAATCACGTTTCCGCTGTCTTCTTCCGAGAAAGCTCACATTGTCATCCCGGCTCATATCCACATGCTGCGGATCTAGTGGCTTTAAGGCACACGCCATCGGCCGCTCCAGACATTTCAGGTGCAGCGCACTGTTCTCCAGTTTCCAAAAATCCATATACGGTGTGCCCCAGAAATTCCAGCACAGATCCAACCTGTCTTCTTCAAAGTCATCCCTCTTTTTTTCCTCCGGGTACTCCGTCCACGGAAGAGAAGAATCTGCCAGATACTCAGACTCAACTCTTCCTGTCGCAGGACTGAAGACAGGCCAGCCTCTCTGCCATTCAACCGGGCAGATAAAGGTCTCTCTTCCCAGATTCATATGCTGCCCCTCGATCAACCGGACACCCAACTCAACCGCATACCATTTTCCATCCGGCGTATCCACAAGATCTGCGTGGCCGATATTTTCAATCGGATAATTCCATCCCAGATTCCGATGTGTCAGAACCGGATTGGCAGGATCTCCCTCATACCACCCGTCAACGCTCTTACATCGGGCCACCGTCACAGAATGATTGTGCTCGGTTCCTCCCTCCGCGATCATCAGATAGTAAAAATCTCCTGCGTGATACAGGTGCGGAGATTCCGGCGCCCAGGCATTCCGCAGTGCGCTGTTCCAGATTTTTGTTCTTGGACCGGCCACATGAAATCCGGCAATATCATAAGGAGTCAGATAAATTGCCCGTCCGTTATCCTGCTCCTGGTCGTCACCGGGGCTTACAAGATAACATTTTCCATCATGATCAAAAAACAGAGAACAGTCAATATCAGGCACATCGGTGATCCAGTGCGGTGCAGACCAGGGACCGGCCGGATCTTTGGCGGTTACAATAAAATTCCCCTTGTCTCCGAAATTTGCGTTGATAATATAAAAAGTTCCTTCATGATAGCGAATTGTCGGTGCCATGACTCCTCCGGCAAAGATATTCGCTCCCACATGAAAGCCGTTATCACGCGTCATTGCGTAACCGATCTGTTCCCAGTGCGCCAGATCTCTGCTGTGGAAGACCGGGATTCCCGGATAAAGTTCAAAGCTGGAATTCACCAGGTAGTAGTCATCTCCCACACGGCAGATAGACGGATCCGGATAAAAACCCGGAATAATTGGATTCTTAATTTTTCTTTCTTCCATCACGGATTCCTCCTGTGTTTTCTTTCTGTTAAAATTCTGATAAGCCACTAAATGATGATAACCATTCAGCAGCCCGATCTCGGGAGCCAGCGGTTCCCGAGATGCAGAGAGTCCGGGAGTCTTCGGCTCCAGAACACATCATAATTTTAAAATCAAATCACCGGATAATCCTGCTCTCTTTCTACTCCTTCAAAGGAAAGCCGGATCTCCTGCATCATCTCCGTTGTCGAATCCTGACCTGCGTAGATACGGAAGAGACCGTCCTCCAGCCGGTATTTTCCCTCGTTATTCCAGAACCCCATATTTTTTTTCTCCAGAACGCATGTCACTGTCTTCTCCTCTCCAGATGCAAGCTCCGCCTTCGCAAACCCCTTGAGTTCACGGATGGGACGCACCAATGATGCTGTGACGTCCTGCATATAGAACTGGACTGTCGCCCGACCGGAACATTTCCCTGTATTCTTCACCTTTACAGAAATCCCAAGAACGTTGCCATTATCTTCTACCTTCAGATCACGCAAAGCGAAGGTTGTGTAACTTAATCCGAAACCGAACGGATACAACGCCTGGAAGGGTGCGTCCAGGTAACGGGAGGTGAACTTGAAGTTCGATGCGGGGCGGCCTGTATTCGGATGATTGTAATAGATCGGACACTGCCCGGTGACTGCAGGGAAAGAGGACGATAAACGCCCTTCCGGATTCTTTTTTCCCGACAGAATATGCGCAATGGCATTTCCCATCTGAATTCCCAGATGCCATCCTTCCAATATTGCGGGAACATGCTCCGCCTCCCAGCCGAGCGCCAGCGGCCTTCCGTTCATCAGTACAAGCACTACCGGCTTTCCCGATGCCAGAAGCTTCTCCACAAGCTGTCTCTGGGCTCCCGGAAGCGTAATATCCGCACGAGAGGAGGCTTCACCAGACATAGCGACTGTCTCGCCGAGCACTGCGACGATTACGTCGCCATAGGAACATGCCTCTTCTGCTTCCGACTCGTTGATCCCGCCCTCCGGACCTCCGCATGGGAAATATCTGACGTTCGAAAACTCTCTCTTCATCCCGTCAAGAATCGTAACACAGTCCTTTTCTTTCCAGCTCATCGCCCATGCACCGATGATCTGTTCTTTATCATTCGCCAGATTTCCGACCAGACTGATCTTTGTATCTCTGGCGAGAGGAAGAATATCACCTTCATTTTTCAGCAGAACTGCTGATTCCTCAGCAGCTCTGAGCGCCAGCTCCACGTGTTTCTCGGGAAGTGTATCAAACCTTCCGATTTCCTCCTCCGGTGTATACGGATGTTCGAAGAGCCCAAGCCACATCTTGACCTCCAGAATTCTCCGGCAGGCATCGTCGATGACGGACATCGAAAGCTTTCCCTCTTCTATCAGCTTCTTCAGGTTGTTCAGATATATTTCCGTTCCCATGTCCATGTCAAGCCCGGCATCCGCCGCTTGACGTCCGGCATCTGCTTCGTCTTCCGCAATCCCGTGGACAACGCATTCCCTGATGGCATTGGCATCGCTTACGATGAACCCGGGAAATCCGTAATGTTTTTTCATGATGGAACGAAGCAGCCACGGATTAACGGTGCTTGGAACGCCATTCAGATCATTGAAAGAAGCCATGACCGTCTGCGCGCCTTCTTCAACTGCAGCCCGGAAGGGCTCCAGGTAATTGTTGAACAGAACATGATTTGCCATGCTCACGGTGTTGTAATCTTTTCCGGATTCCACCGCGCCGTAACCCACAAAATGCTTCAGACAGGCAGCTACATACTGTCCCGGGGAGGAATGATCGTTCTGCAGTCCCCTGACCTTTGCTCTGGCAAAGACAGAAGCAAGGCAGGGATCTTCGCCCGGTCCCTCGGAAACGCGCCCCCAGCGCGCATCTCTCGCGATATCCAGCATCGGCGCAAAGTGCCAGGCCACGCCGCAGGCTCTGGATTCCCGCGCCGCCATGGAAGCGGTCTCCTCCATCAGCTCCGGATCAAAACTTCCCGCCTCGGCAATGGCGATCGGATAGACGGAACGGAACCCATGAATGACGTCAAGTCCAAAAAGCAGCGGGATTCCCAGACGGGTTTCCTCCACCGCGATCCGCTGCAGTTCGTTGCATTTCTCAGGATCCTGTACCATCAGAGACCCGACCAGTCCCTTCCGGATTGCATCCTCGTGGTAATCGGTCTCTGCGGTGCTCATGATTTTCTGGAATTCTTCCTTTGACAGTCTTCCGTCTGTCATCATCTCTATTAACTGCTCGAAGGGCACGTCAAATCCTCCGACAATCGAGACTGACTCCTGATTCATCTGGCCTATTTTTTCTTCCAGCGTCATGCTGGCCAGCAGCTCTTCCACCCGGTCTCGCTGTTCTTCTGTGAGTCTGGCAGCCATGTCTATCCTCCTCCTAATTTCTCCTGTCTTTTGAGATCTGTACGATTAGTTTTATTTCTTTGATGATCTGTATTGCTGGTCCTGTTTCCTGCCATATCTGCGTGTTTCACTCAGATATTTGGCACCTTTCCAAGCTTTTCATCGAGCTCGTCAAAACGATCCGTTTCAATTCCACGCTCCGCCAGCAGATCTCTGAGCTTCATTGAACTCAAAATTCCCATCATATCTTCAAAGGTGAGTTCCGGACTGAACGGGACAATCTCCTTCCGCATTTTCTCTATCGTGTCCGTCAGCACTTTTTTTGCCTCCGGATTGCCGAAAATGCGGCCGATCGTGCAGTCAAGAGAAAGCCACGCCTCGTGATCGTCGCTGATATGGCTCTTACATCTGGGTTTCGTAAGTCCCTGCTCCGTAAATTCCCCAAACACATCCCGCAGCCATCCGATGCTGTCGCCGACCCAGTTCTTCGCCCGATCCGAAATCAGCGTTGAAATCGACTGGATGCTGTGATCCGCAGTAGAAAAACCATGCGGTCCGAAATCATAGATATGACATTCAAAAGATGTCTGGTATTGATTCAGCGCGTTCATCATATCCAGCGTGTTCTGAATCGGGACGACATTGTCTGTACGGGTCGCAAAGAGGAAGCACGGGCAGGTCTTCTCATCCACGGCCTCTACGATCGAGGGGCCATCCGGCATGATCTCGTGCGTAGTATCCCCGCGAAGAACCGCATATCCGAGAATCGCGGCATTCGGCCTGTTTTTTGCCATCGTCGCAGCCGCTCCCGCAAGATGTCCGCCTGCAGAAAAACCGATGACCGCTATCTTATCCGGAAGGACATGCCACTCCTCCGCTCTTTCACGAATAAGTCCCATCGCCTGATCATAGTCATTCAGCGGATTCGGCCATACCGCGTTCTCTTTCACAGAGTACCGCAGGATAAAAGCATCAAATCCGGCTTCCAGATATGGAAAGGCGACCGGATCCGCTTCACGGTCTGAGCAGAACTGATAGCCTCCGCCCGGCAGAATCAAAACTGCCGGCCGGTTCAGAACCGAACGGTATTCTCCGCCCACATCCTGCACCATTGCTGTCAGAGTTACATTTCTTTCTTCATTCAGTACAATCGTTTCTGTATGCATTGTTTTTCCTCCTTGCAGTATATACAGCACCAGCTCCCCAGACCACAGTTCTTCCGATTACTGTGACTTGGGGAGCTGGAAAATAATTAGACCCAAATACCGCTATATGACCGGGTGATAATCCTTACATCTCATCCTGCATTACGCGGAATTTTGCTACATATTCATCAAACTTCGGATAACGGTCGCGGCGGTTCAGTTCTACCTGATGCTCCATTACGCCTGTAAATTTCAGGCGGCTTCTGTCCTGCTGCTCCTTAGAGTAAACAGCCTTGATCTCACCGTCTACCATCTTCAGCTCACCATAAATGCCGCAGATCGGGCAGGAGATCTTATTATGTCCCATCATGGTCACCTCATTGCAATGGCATACCGGACAGGTACCCGGATCGGATTCCCATGTGATTTCACTGGTCTTCATATCCAGGGCATCCACCATCCGGCGTCCCATACGCTCTGACTGCTCCGTCAGCATCCTTGCGCGGTCTGGAACATAAGAGCCATAAGCATCCAGCTGGTCTACCACCTTCATGTTCAGACTCATACCGAACAGGTTCATGCTGGGAAGGCCATAAGATACCCAGTTCTGCGTCGTAGCACCACCGACCGAGATATAAGAAACCAGGTGTCTCTTCAGGCAGTTTTCCGGAAGCGGAACAAAGCCTTCCGTATCCTCTCGAAGGGCGTTTTCGAAAAGCATATAAGCCTTGTCGTGTGCCGGTCCGAAACGATCGATGAAATTCTTGAGCTGACCGGTCTGTGCAAGCACATACACCGGTGCCGCCAGAATGATTCCGTCAGCTGCCAGAACTGCGTCCGAGAGTGCTTCAAAATCATCCTTCTGAATACAGCTGATCTGCTCAACGCCGCTCTGGAGCTTTCTGGAGCAGGCTCCGCATCCGATACAATGCGTAATCTTCAGCTTCATGCAATCGATAATTTCAAATTCGACATCCTTGCCTTCCGCTTCCTTTTTTGCTGCCTCCATGGCCGCATCCAGAAATTTTCTGCAGTTTCCATGTGCACGTCCAAAGTTAAGCCCAAGTATTTTTTTCATCTTTTCCTCCTGTATGATATCTTTTGTTTCTTTACTTTCTGCCATACGCTTTTCCGTATTCCCGAATAGGACGGCGTCCGTCTCAAAAACAAATCAACATTTTCATACAAGAGGATATCATGCGGCAGCTGGCTTATCATCTTCTCAAATCACCTGATTGAAGGGATTATTTTGACCTGTTCATTCTCTGCATGCCTGACAAAAGGTCATTATCATATAAGAGGATATGACTTACCGCGCCAGTGCATGTTACTCCCCCACATGCATATATTTTATCTTCAGTTCCTTCAGCCCTGTTACCTTCTTCTGGGTAACAGCGCCGTTTGCGATTTCATTTCTGTGCTCCAGCTTCCCCGCGTATGTCATGCGGGATCTTGCCTGTTCCGCAGTCGGCCACTCGTAGCGAATTTTTCCGTCTTTTACGAGAACTTTTCCGTTGGTACCGCAGATTGCACACTCCACAAGGTCAGAGCCCTGATGTACGCGCACCATGCTCTGATGGCAGACCGGACATACATAATCGCCGGATCCTCTCCATTTTGTCCGTTCTTCATCATTTGATGCAGCGAGCGCTTCGATCACATGCTGCGCCATCTCATCCATCCGCTCCATCTGTTCCGGAACACCCAGCACATGTTCAACATTCATGGCGCCGTAATACACATGTGTGTCAATCACATCTACGCCGGTGGACATCATTGCTTCATACATCACCGGAATCGTCATGATGGTCCAGTTCTCGGTTCTCGCGCCCCCGACCGCAAGCAGACAGCCGACGCGCGGCTTGAACACTCTCTCATCAGGAAGCAGAGGGTTTCCGCTTGCGATACGCTCTTTTTTCGCCTCTGTCAGGAAGGCAAGATCATGGCTCGGTCCCATGCGGTCGCAGAAGGTTTTGAAGGTACCGGAGGGAGATGTCTCGTAAACCGGAGATCCGATCAGCACCGCATCCGCGGAGTAGAACGCATCCTCTACAATGTGGAAATCATCTTTGTGAATGCAGGTGCCGTTGGATCTGCCGCTCATGATCCCTCCGACACACGCACAGCATCCCGTGCACGGCTCAATGTTCAGATCGTCCGGCCGGATAAACTGAATCTCATGTCCCGCCTCCTGACATTTAATCAATACTTCCTTCAGCATTACATCGGTGTTGGACATTTTTCGTCCGAAGGAAATCGCTACTACTTTGCTCATATAAATCCTCCCCGTTTTATACCGGATATTTTCAAAAAGCTGCGGTGACAAAGTCCAATCGTCGCCGCAGCTCCTTTTTCATTATACTATTAATATCGATACGATCAACTTATCTCTGTTTCAACTGTTTTTATATCTTTTGCGTTACGTTTTTCAGCGTGTCAAACGCTAATTCTCTGACAGCAGTGACTTACAGATGTTCATTATCTGCCTCAATAGCCGCATCTGTCTCAGCCTCTGCTTTGGCATTTTTCTCCGCCTTTGCTCCTCTGCGGGCTTCAAGTTCTGCATAAATCTGATCCATTTTCTTCGGAGACAGATCATAGAAGAAAATAACAATTGCCGAGACAAGAATAACTGCTGCAGGGAACAGATTGACAATCGCATTGATTCCCAACTTGACGGAAGCCGTCTGCTCTACATTCGGAACATATCCGATGGCATTCAGAAGCTGTACGGTTACTACACCACTGACAGCGGTAGCCAGTTTTACGGCAAATCCGACAAAGGAGAATGTCAGGCCGACCTCACGCACCCCATATTTCCAGTCGCCGTACTCGATGGAATCTGCCATCATGCCGGGTGCAATTGCTCCGTTGCACATGCACAGTCCGATAATTGCGGAGAATACAAACAGCAGACGAATATCTGTTCCAAAGAAAAAGATTCCAATCAGAGCGGCAATCTGAATGAACGTCGTGATCAGCATATAGCCCTTCTTTGTGAAAGTCTTTGTACCCCATGGAAGGGATGCATTGCCGATCAGCTGGCAGACCGTCATGGTTGTAAAGATCGGTGCGATCATCATCGGATTGCCTACCACGTACAGGATATAAAAGGTCAGCATGGACATCCGGGCCATTGCTCCGATCGCTCCGGAGAACGTAGACAGAATGGTAATCACAATATTCTTGTTCTTGAATACCGCCGGGAGCGCTTCCTTGAGCGGCGTATGTTTTGCTTCGGTCATAGCGACTTCGTCCGGTCTCTCCTTGCATCCGGCAAAGCAGGTCCAGAAACAGGGAAGCAGGGCGATGGATGCAATCAGGGCGGTCATGAAATAGCCATGCGCGTTCGGTGTCTCTGATTTTCCGAAGAACAGGATGAGCGGCATGGATACCGCAGAAAGTACAATACCGATGGCGCCGGATCCGACTGCGCGGCAGGAGGCATAGTTCATACGAACCTGAGAATCTTTCGCGATCAGATTTACCAGACCCTGATAAGGAATGCAGACTGCTGTGTAAGACATCCCCGCACCAATATACGTCAGGAGAGCAAGTACAACCTTCATGGTACCCGACACATTAAAGGTCGAAAAGGTCAGCAGATTGAAAATAGACAGGGCAATCGGTGCAAAGAGCAAATACGGTCTGAATTTACCCCAGCGTGATTTCGTCTTGTCGGCAATGACTCCCATCATCGGGTCGTTGACAGCGTCCCAGACACGTGCAATGATAAAGATCATCGAGATTGCGGCAGCGGACAGTCCCAAGATGTCTGTGTAAAAGACCGTCAGATAGGTACTGATCATGTACCAGGACATCTGACACCCGACTTCACCCATGCCATAAAACGCACCGGTCCGCCAGTTCGTTTTTTCCTTTGCCGCAGGCGCGGCAGATATTGAATTACTCATGTATTCCTCCTCGCCCTGTATCCTTCAGGGCCCTCATAAATTGTAATTGAAGTATAGAGCAGAACCCCCTCCCTCTGCGAGGAGAAACGGATCAAATCATTGCGCATTTTTTGCGCATTCCATGCATTTTGCTTCATAACGCAATAATTCATTTGCATTTTTCTCACTTTTGAAATACTATATTTGTAATCGAAAGTACTAAGAAAAACCATTTTATTGAATCATTCCATGAAAAAGGAAGTGGTACATCTCATGCAAAAACAGCTTCCCGGCTACAAGATTTCATTTTTACCGTCCGGAGAGATGACAACAGATGGCCCCGATCTGCACCTGTTTTATGTTATCAAAGGCACCTGCCACTATTGCCGGGGTAATGATGCCGAAGAGGTTGATGCCGCCCAGACCGCTGTTTTCCTTGTAAACCATGCAGAATCAGCTCACATTGTAATACCGGCACGCGCTATCCTGGGCTGTCTTTCCATCGATTACTATGCTCTCTGCGCTTCCGCCGGTGTGTCGCGCCTTCTCTTTCACCTTGACGCCCCCGTAAATGACAGCGACGCTGATCAGGTACTGATTAAAAGTCTGCAGAATCTGTTTCTTCATGCCATCGAGCATTCGCCCCGGAATTATTATCCGGACATTCAGTCCATCTGTCAGATTCTGTCCGATCTGATCGATCATTATCAGGTTTCTGTCTCCCTGCCAGGAAAAGACACATTTTCCTCTATTCTGGAAAATATCTACCAGAATCTCAGCGGAGATGTCAGTCTGCAGGCCATTGCCGACAGTCTCTTTATGTCGCCTTCCACGGTTTCCCGGATCTTTTATAAAGAGGCCGGCATTCACCTTAAGGACTTCATTCGCAGACACCGGCTCGAGGCTGTTGCCGATGAACTCACTGAAAATGACAAGAGCATTCTCCGCATTGCCACCGATAACGGATTTTCGAGTCCATCCACCCTGAACCGGGAATTCCGGAACTATTTCGGGGTTACTCCGTCCCAATACCGAAAAGAAAAAAGAGAGCTGCCGAACCGACAAATCCCAAGCCCGGAAAGCAATCAGGAGTCGATTCGCAGGGCGCTCCGCCAGGATATGCGCAAGAGTAAGCTTTCTCAGGAAACTTTAACCATAGACGCGGACATCCACGCCGGTTCGCCCATGAAGAAATGGCAGAACCACGTGCTGAACGTCGGATCCGTCTACGCACTTACGTCTGCGATCATGCAGGCTCAGGTTCTACAGCTCGCCGAAGAACTTTCTCCGATTTACATCCGTCTGTGGAATATCTTTGATCTGCGCCTTCTGATGCAGGCCGAAGGCCGCCCGGAACTGAACTTCGCCCGATTGGATGAAGTCCTCGATTTCTGCACGGATCATCAGCTGCGTCTTTTTCTGGATCTCAGTCCGAGACGGAATCTGGCAAGGGCAAGCGAACAATCTGTCATCTATGACCGTGAGGAAAATATCATTTTTGAAAGCGAGAGACTCTGGCTGGAAGCATTGAATGACCTTCTTCAGCATCTTCGGGATCGTTACGGGCCGAAGACAGTCAGCCGGTGGGTTTTCGAATTCTCTTTCTTCCTGAATGAAAGTCCTTATTACATAGACCCCCACTACAGCAGTTCCAGAGTCTGGGAGCTTGGATATTCCGCTATTCGCCGGATCGTTCCCGGAGCCAGGATCGCCGGACCGGGCATGATCGGAACCGAAGACACTGAGTTTCTCAACATGCTGTTGGACAGCTATTTGCTTCCTGACAGGTATCCCGATATTTTTACTGCAATGGCCTTCCCGTATAATTCCCCCCTGAGCAATGGAGATCATCGTGTCTCTGCACAACAGACGTTTCAGCGGATCTCAGACCCGGACTCCATAACACGGCAGATTGACATCATGCTTCAGGTATTGAAAAATCATTCTTTCAGCGGAAAGATTTATATCACTGACTGGGGATACAGTGTTGCGAACCGGAACTACCTGCAGGACAGCTGCTTTCGGGCGGCATATTCCATACATACCATTCTGGCCGAATACGAACAGGTTTCTGCCATGGGCATCTTCTATGCCTCCGATCTGCTGAATATCTTCTCGGACAATGCCGCTATTCTCTCCGGAAGCGGAGGCATCCTCTCCAGAAACGGAATTCACAAGCCGGTATATTACGCGTTTGAAATGATGATGCATCTCGGTCGTTCCCGTATCTATCAGGACAGTCACGTACTGATCACTTCCGACGGCAGCCGTGACCTCCGCATTCTATGTCATAACCTGCAGATGCCGGCTTCCCAGTACTATTTTTCTGAGGAAAACTCTCTGCGGCCGGCAGATGTCGATACTCTGTTCCGCGACCGGGAGGAACTTCAGGTCAGTATCTCTATCCGGGTGGATCCCGAAATCACAAACTGGCAGGTGCATCATGTCACGCTGAACAGCGAGGCTGGAAGTGTACTGTCCAAATGGAAGAACTATGGATTTGAAACCGATCTTTCCCGGGTTGACATCGATTACATCCGGCAAACCGCGATCCCGGACATGAGGTCTCACAGAGTAACCGTCCGAAACGGAAAACTTCTTCTCGAGCTGACCTTAAAAGTCAATGAGCTGCGTTCCATCCGCCTCACTGCAAGGTAAAAGCGAGATAAAACACGCTGCGCGAGTTTTATCTCGCTATCGCGACGCTCGCCGCACACGAATACTTCGCATTCGGCTGCGGCTCACCGTTCGCGTAAAATAGAACAGAGCACTTCCATGCCGGTTCACAGCATGAAAGTGCTCTTTAATCATTCACTAGGGCTATTAAGTTTTATCCTTCAATCGCTCTTCTGAGTGCTTCCTGATGAAGAGCTACCTGATGTACATCCGGCACCTCCTGAAATGCGCGGAGATGCTCACCGCCTTCGTATTCAGAAGACAGATAACCGGTGTATCCGGCCTTCTTGTACGCCTCAACAACTTCCGGAATGGCAACTGCCGTCTCGGTGAAGTCCTCGTGCATATTATAGAATTTTGCATGTGTATGTACGATCCGGTCGATATTGTCGATCAGATCCTGCGGATCACTCCAGGAATAGGTATAGCTGCTCATCAGATATTCAATATCCGCGGGGCCGGCTCCCATATCCTTGAGCTTGTCCAGCAGAACTGCCTGTCCGTTCGCATTGCGGTAGTTCATGTTTGCCTGTCCCAGATCGTGAGAATACTCAATCTTTACGAAACCCTTTGCGACCCTCTCCTCGAAAGCATCATCAACAACCCTGATGCACTCCTCCTTCGCTCCAGCCTGTCTGCATTTCTCGCGGAGAACATCCGGAACTCTCTTACAGAAGATACCAAGATCCGGAATCCAGCCGAAATATTTGTATTTTGAGCCCGGCTTGTCCAGCTTATCCATGTATCCCTGTGCCCAGCTGGAATTCAGAGAGAACGGTGCGTGCACCTCAAGACCGATCTTTACCCCTACCTGCTCTGCGTATTCCAGCGAGCCTTCAATTACCTCGATCGGAGTGGATACCAGTGTACGGATACAGGAGAATCCAAGAATGGAAGCCATCCTCAGATCACGGCACATCATTTCGATCTGCTCTCCAAGGCTCAGTGTACGATTGTCAAAAATACGGTTCTCCAGAAATGCGTCATAGCAGGTCGGTGTCAGGTTGTACTTTGCAAGCCAGCCCTTCCACTGCTCCTGAAACTCCTCCGTCAGAATCGGGTTCGGGAACTGTTTAATCATTTCCTCAGCCAGAAGTTCCACACCTGTTGCTCCGGTTTTTGATGTCTCAGCCAGGCATCCTTCCAGATCTAATTTTCCCTCGTAATATGAATCCTGATAACTATAAAGAGATACACTTCTCTTGATATCTGCACTCATTGTTTTCTCCTCCTTATGCAATCTCAAAGTCTGTTTCACACACTGCCTTAATCGGGAAAGGCATGTAAGAAGGTGCAATATGCTGAAGCACATTCAGATGATGTGTACCCTTGGAGAGTCCGCCTTCCTTACGAACAGTCACCGTCGCATACTCGCCAAACTCCCAGCGATAAAGCGGACTGATGACAGTGCGGCACTCTTCCAGCGTAAAGGTTTCTCCATTTACTGTGAGAAGCACATCCTCGCGCGGAACATCTTCACCGTCAATATTGACCTTGATATCACGAATAATAGACAAGGTAATTCCGCGATAGTACTGAAGCTTGAATCTGAACTGAAAACCGGTTGTCTTTCCTTCTTCCTCAATATTGCGGAAGCCTTCCGAATCATAAATTGGTCTGCCTGCCATAATATCCTCCTGAATTTTTTCTCACTTTGCACAATCCGGCTTATGCAGCCTGTCCCGGCGTTCTCCGCGCCGGATCAGAAGCCCTGTGCCGTTCTGTATCTTTCTGATGTGTTCATTCTAGCAATGACACGCATGATAAAGCACTGTGTGATTACGGTTATTTTCCTTTATTATTATCTTTTTTCAAATATTGCTATATTTTCCAAGAATCTTGTTTCATTTTATGTATTTATAATGAATCTGTGGTATGATTCTGTACAGAAAGGAGATATATGATGCACCCTAGTGAACTGAACCAAACCATGATCCGCGTCTGCGGCACCCGTTTTCTGGACACCGCAATTTCCTGGAAACCCGACGGCTATGTATTTCTGCTTGTACTGGATGGAGTCCTTGCTCTGCAGTCAGCAGATCCGGATCTCTGCGGAACCGACAATCTTTACATTATTCCTGACCGACAAAGAGTCATACTGAAACCGCAGAACAGTGCCTCTGTTTTTTTTCTTGTTCTCCGCCCGGAAATGATGCTTGTCTGTACCGGGACAGAAAGTATCTTCCATATGAAATCACGGAACCTGCCGCATAACCGGCGGGATGAACTTTGTCTGACTCTCCGGCAGCTGCGGACAGATATTTCTGCTGATGCCGCTCCGGAAGATCATTCCCGGAGATTTTTCCTCTCTTCAGATCTATTCCGGCTTCTCGGGTTACTCTCCGGTCCAACGGATCAGACCGATCCCGGGAGGCGCGAAACATCTGATCTGACGCCTGCAGTGTTCTCCTCCACCGGGCTGTTCGATGAAATCTCTTCTTACATGAAAAAATACTATAATGCCGGGCCTGGCCAGGCAGACACTGCCGCCCGCTTTCATATTTCTCCGCAATATCTGGCCCGTATGATCCGTCAGCACACCGGTCTGACCTTCCGCGGTTATCTGAAACAGATTCAGGAAGAGGCCTTCCGCCTTTACCGGAAACATACCAATCTGACGGACGGCCAGATCCTGCAGCTGACCGGTTCTGACAGCTTCCGGTCCTCCGCAGACTATTTACAGTCCGAATCCGAATCCCTGCCGCTTCCTGGGAGAGCAGTCTCGGAGCCTTTCATTTCTCCGGCTGTTTCCCCTTCCTGTGATCCGGGAGACACCCATGCATCAGCCTTGATCCGCGTTCCGGCACGATCCATCCGTCCCATGACCGAGAGTTGGAAGTGCCTGATCAATCTCGGCTATGCCTCCGACCTTCGGAATTTACGGATCGAAGACACCTTATCCGCTATGCAGAACACCATCGGTTTTCGTTATGGACGAATCTGCAGGATTCTTGATGTTGCGCAGCGCTTTCAGATTGCGGACCGCTCGATTCTCGACTTTTCGCAGGTCTTTTCCATTCTGGATATCCTGATGAAAAACCATATGACGCCCTTTCTGGAATTAGGCAACAAAGCGTTTGCCATCCAGAAAAACAGCTCTGCTTCCTTTTACCCGGAGGGAAACATTGATTCAAGAACGTATTATAAAGGACTTCTTGAAGTCCTTCCGGATTTTATCGGTACCTGTATCAACCGCTACGGACAGGAATATTTCGATACCTGGCGATTTGAAGTCAGCTACAGCTATACTGCAAATGAAAAAAATCCGTTCAGCTTCATACAATATCTTCGCGTGTTCCGCAGAATCCAGAAAATCATCCGCCGTTATTCCGCAAAGGCAAGGATCGGAGGGCCCGGCTTTAATCGCTGGGATAAGCCAGGACAGATTCAGCGGACATTGGATCAGATGAAGGCCGAGCAGTCCATCCCCGACTTCATGACCCTCTATCTCTATCCTATGAAAAAAGAATCCGACGGTATCCTTTCGATTCTGGATGACCCTGACGTTCTGATCCGGCGGCTGCAAAGCTTTGTGGAAGCCTCCCGCTTCGCCTTCCCGGAGAAGCAGATCTGGGTCACGGAATTCAATTCCAATTTGTCTTCCAGGAATTATCTGAACGATTCCCTGTATCAGGCTGTTTATCTGTCCAGAACCCTGACTGCCGTTGCAGCACTTCCGGTTTCCGCCATGGGTTATTATCTTCTCTCGGACGCCCCGCTCCGCTACTCCGATTCCCTGGAATTTCTGTTCGGAGGATGGGGGCTCTATACGGACACCGGTCTGCCCAAAGCGTCCAGCAATACCTACCAGCTCCTCCGTATGACAGGAAGATATCTCGTTCAGAACGGCCCAGGTTATCTGATCACTGCAAATTCCGAGAGCAGTTTTCAGATCCTTCTGACACACTATCGCCACATGAAACCAGCCTACCTCCGTCAAAATGTCCCGGCGCACGCACTCCTGGATCCTGAGCAGATCTTTCTGCCGGCGACGCCCCAGAAGTATACCTTTTTGCTCCCACCGGTTCCTTCCGGGACTTACCTGCTGCGAAAATACACTATTGATTCCAGCCATGCCAATCTCTTTCACGAGTGGCAGAAGTCCGGCTTTCTGCCTCAGCTCCAGCCGGGTCTCCTGGAGGATTTTCGCAGCCTTTCGCAACCGGTTCCTGAAATAAGCCGGATCACGATCCTGCCGGGACAGCCCTTCGAGCTGCACATCTGTCTTGACCACATACAGGTCTGTCTCTATTCGGTGGAACTCTATTCCTCCCGCACGGATCTGCCCATTTCCGATTCTGAAAAACAAGGAGAACCTCAACATGAGTTCTAAAATCATTGCCGCACCCGGAGATCTTCCGGTACAAAAAACAAACTATCTGACCGTGCAGGGCGAAACAACACTGCATCTGAACGCACATACCTTCTTCTGTGTCATGAACGGAACCGTTCATGCCGGGCGACAGTCCTTTTCCTGCGAATATCCGGCAGGATCTCTCTTCCTGGTCGCTTCGCAGGAAAGTATCCGTTTTTCCGCAGAAGAACCCGCAGTTCTTCTTATGCTATCCGTTGACTCTGATTTCATTTATGAACATATGAATGGCCGCCGGGTTTTTCTGTGTGATTCCGTCGCCCGTCCCGAATGTGATTATCTTCCCATGAAACAATTAATTCTCCAAATCGCAGAATCCTGTCTTGATACAATGCACAACGATCCGCTTCAGATCATGGGCAATCTCTATCTGCTACTTTCAGAGCTCCGCAAAATGCAGCCCTCCGGCGCATATGATGCAGAAACGCCAGATAAATACCGGGACAGAGTCCGCACCATTGAAACCTACATTGATCACCACCTGGCAGAGCCTCTGACACTCACAAAAATTGCGCATGATTTTTACCTTACGCCCCAGTATTTCTCCTCTTTTATGAAGTCTGCCTTTCACCAGAACTTCAAATCCTATCTGACGGATCGGAGAATCTACTACGCATGTCGGGATCTCGTTAACACAGACCTGACAATAATGGAAATCGCACTGCGGAACGGATTTGGCAGCCTCTCTGTTTTCCGCCGGAATTTTTCCCTGCGCTACCACATGTCCCCGCTTCAATATCGAAAAAAAATGCGCAGCAGGCCGACACATGCCGCTGCCGTGCAGGACACGGTTTCTCTTCCCCGGTTATTCTCCGGTTCTGGCGCAGACGACCGGCAGAGGCTCCTGCAGGGATTGATGCGCCAATCTGTCCTTGCGCAGGCAGATGATGATCAGGGTTCCTTCCGGCATATCAGCTCCGTCATTAATATCGGATCCGCGGCCAATCTTCTGTCATCCCGTTTTCGCGGCCAGGTAACACAGCTCAACAGCGAAATGCACTTTACCCATCTGCGGATCCTGGAGCTCGTGAGCAGTAGTTTTATTCCGATGCTTCTTCCGGACTACAGCTATTATTTTCAAAATGTGGATACGATAATAAATTTTCTGTTTGAAAATCACCTGTCTCCCTGGATCGAACTCTCGAGACTTCCTCTCGAACGCCGCCCCCTCACCGGGGAAGACAGCAGTTTCTATACCGTTCACAGAAACCGCCGCTTCATGAACCTCCTGGAGCATTTCCTTCAACATATTGCAGGGCACTGGCCGGAGGGATGGACCGGAAGCTGGCGCTTTGAACTGTGGATGTCACCTGCGGAATCTGTTTCCGAATATATACACGATTTTAAGGAAGTATCACGCCTGCTTCGGACCTGGCTTCCGGGAGCGCGTCTGGGCGGGCCGGGGTATAACGTCTGCACAGCCTCTGTTTCGCCGGAAGAGCTCCTGGAATCTTTCGTCCGGGAAAAACTAAAGCCTGACTTTTTTTCTATTCATCTGAGCTGCCATGTACCCGCACATACAACGGAAGGTTCTGAACGACAGATACTCCCTGATCTCACCATCGCCTCGGACCCGTCCTTCCCGGAACAGGAGGCTGCTTCCCTCCGGCACAGATTAAAAAAGTATTTCCCCGATACCCCTCTGGCTGTCAGTGAATGGTCTTCTGCCTGGATCGCAGGTCTGCCGGTCGCGGACTCTCGCTTTCAGGCTTCCTTCATAGCCAGAACTCTGCTCAAGCTTCCCAGTCAGACAGATCTGGCTGCTTACTGGCTCCTGAGCGACACCGCCCATGCATCCGCCGCCCTTAATCCCCCGGAGCTCTATTACTTCGGACAGGGTCTGATCAACCGCGAGGGGCTCCCGACATCCGCTTATTTTGCCTACCGTCTGGTCCAGCGCCTGAACGGAACCATCCTCGGCCGCGGAGATAATTACTGTATCACCCGGTGCAATCCAACACATTACCAGATACTTGCCTTCCATTACACTCACTTTACCCCCTCCGGCGAATTTCCGGAAAACAACGCATTCGCTTTTGACCGTGTCTATACCTTTTTCGCAAAAGAAGAGGTTCTCCAGATATCGGTCACCATCCAAGGGCTGGATCCCGGAATATATCTGGTCAACCGCATTCTGATCAATGAACAGCACGGCAGCGACCTGGATATCATGATCGGCGAATTTGAACACAGCAACCTGGACCGCATTGATTTTCTGAAGAAGACAAAATCGCCGTCCCCGGAGGAGCTGCAGTATCGGATGCAGACCAGCAGCCCGGAGGTACGCCGCGTATTTCTAAAATCTGATGGCAGGATACAGTTGGAAACGAATCTTGCGTCGCACGACGTCTGCTTCTGGGATATCCGAAAGCAGGTATAGTCGGAAGAAGTCAGAATTCTACGTCCTCCAGTCTCTGGAAGGACCGACAGCTCCGACACCCGTGAGATCCGATATCTGCCTCATAGATTTCGCAATTTCCGATATTTATTCCCCAGACATTCTCCCGTCCGGTCAGCTCCCGGATGATGCCGCGCATGGCTACGCCATGCGTCACGATCAGCACATTCTGCTCGCATGGGGAGGATGTCAGGTCCCGCACAAAGTCTGAAATCCGCGCCTCCAGACTGCTGATCTTCTCGACGCCCTCCGGGGGACGGTTTTCCATCAGCTGCCGGATAACAGGAAATGATTGCTTCAGATCAGCTCCATCGTAAGGCCCCAGATCAATCTCCAACAGCCGTTCATCTGTCCGCAGCTCCTCTCTCCTTCTCCCGGACACCAGAACCGCGGTATCCATGGCCCGCTGAAGCGGGCTGCTGTATACCGCGTCAAATATAAGATTTTTCTTCAAAAGCTTCTCTCCAGCCACTTTTGCCTGCCGTATCCCATTTTCATTGAGGGGGATGTCCGCCCTTCCCTGAAGACGGTTTCCCCGGTTGCCATCCGTCTCCCCATGTCTCATGATATAAAGCTTCACTCTAATACCTCCGCAAGATTTGATTGGTTTCTTTCCTCTTTTGAAACGAATTTGCCTTTAATCCATGTTAAGCTATGCTCATAAGATCGATAAGTCATTCGAAAGCGAAGACAGAATTATCGTACACAAGTCCCGAAAGAGACCGGATGCGATTTCAAATATCTCAATCATCTTATGTTCCTATCAACAAAAGCAAGACTATTATTCAAGAAAGGAAAATACAGTTATGAAAGACAACTATACAGCTAATTTTAAAAAGTTTGAAAATGATTATGAGAATAGATACGTTCTTCATTATGAAGGATTTGAACGCATGATGCAGGAAAATAAAGCTATGGAAGAGGAAGACAGAAAGAGCCGTTCTCTCTTCCGCCGCTTGTTCTCCTCCCGTCGTCATGTTAAAGTGGTATCCGGACAGGCGGTCGGCGCGTAAATCCAAACCATGTACGGTGATCCGCCTGTAAAGGAGGACAGCCCATGCCACACATTTATTATACCTGTTATACACCCGTTTCCGCCTCTATTGCCGACATCAGTCAGCAGGAGCATCTGCTCGGACGGCAGTTGCTCCTCCGGGGGCTGAACGATCTTCTTTCCTCTCTTTCATCCGATTCGCAGGTCTATCCATCTGCCCCTGCAGCGTTTCCAACAATTGCTCTGGCTTCCACCGGCAAACCATATCTGCCTGATTTTCCGAATGTGCATTTTAATATAACACATTGTGACGGACTCGTCGCATGCGCCTTTGACGATCATGAAATCGGCCTGGACGCGGAACCTCCCGGGTATTTTCCAGAAATACTGATTGACCGCGCTCTTACGGACAGAGAAAAGCATTGCCTGAGAACGGCCAATTCAGAAGAATGTCTTCGACAGGAATACTTTTACCGTTTCTGGACCCTGAAGGAGGCTTATGTCAAAAAGTCCGGCATTGGTGTCGATACCGACCTTACAGCCTTCTCCTTCTCTCCGGAAGCTATCGCAAAAGTTTCCACACTCTCCCGAAAGACACCAGAAACTATCTTCCGTATTCCCTGCTCAGATCCGTCTGTGCTCTGCTATCAGACCTGCCTTCCACAGGGGCAGATCCTATCCTGCTGTGCCGACAGGACTTCCGAAGGATTCATTCTGCAATCTGTACAGACATGAGACAGCTCATTCCGCGGTGCTGTACGGTAAAAGCTTCCATGATTTTCCCTCCCGGAACAGGCAGCCGTCCGCCGTGCGTACAATGCGTACAAAGGATACAGCCGCCGTGCATTCATCATGCATGGCGGCTGTATCCTTTTCACACCGACTATTATTTCTCACTCATCCAGTTCAAAGAATAATGTCGTATATCTGCCCATATCATAGAAGACCGGTCGCACACGCACCGGGAGCTTGTTTTCAATCTCGCGCGCTTTCTTTTTATTGATACCGAGAACTACCGCATTGATGGACGGTCCCTCATCTAGCTGCACTTCTCCGCACACATATTTCAGTCCACGGTCTTCCAACTCCAGTCTTGCGTTCAGAACACCGGTAAATACAAAGCTTTTCAGAACGCCTTTACCGGTCAGTGTAGTCCACTCCGTCTCATGATATCCACATGTGTTGCAGGCAAGATGCGGTGGGAACTCGATGGCTCCGCACTCCTTGCATTTTCTGGCATAGATCACACCATCCTTCAAACCATTCCAGAATTTTTCTACGATATGCTCCGGATTCCAGAATTCCTCTGTCTTCATTCTTTCGTTGCTCATCTTAACTCTCCTTGTCCTTTCTCACTTAAAAATCAGATTCCAGGATGATTGCGCGCACATTCTGTGCTCCGCCGAATCCACGTAAGAAGGTACGTTTCGGAAGTTTCTTTACCTGCCGTTCTCCAGCCTCTCCGCGCATCTGCGTCACTGCCTCAAAGATATCCGCCATGCCGGAAGCCCCAAAAGCATGTCCGTAAGAGGTTCTGCCACCGTTCGTATTCATCGGCTTGTCTCCATCATAGGCAATTCTTCCGTCCAGAACATATTTCCAGCCCTCGCCCTTCGGAAGATATCCGATCTCCTCTGCCGCGAGGAAGGCAGAAGATCCGATAAAGTCGTTGACGTAGAGCAGATCGATATCATCCGCCGTCAGCCCGGTCAGCTCGAATACCTGTCTGGCAGCCTCCGCGGTCGCTTTTTTCTCCAGATGTGGAACAATCGCGTCCAGTACGGAAGCACCGACTCCCAGAACTTTTACCGGTTTGTCCGTGAACTCCTTTGCCATTTCTGTCGGAACAACAATGCATGCCGCTGCTCCGTCTGCCACACAGGAATCACTGGAGGTCCGCAGATACTGTGTCATCTTCGGATTGTTTGAGGATCTCATGTACTCCCAGACATCATCGTAGCCAGCTTCCTTCGCCATCTCATCGAACGTCTTGCGTCGTATCGCGCGCGGGCAGAGCGCCGCCGCACGACGGAAATCATAGGCCTGATGCGCCAGAACATCGTCGATCGTTTCTTTGCTCAGATGATTTTCCTTTGCATAATAGTTGATCCAGTCATCATGATTCATTCCCGGGCCGCCGCCAAGGTATCTTCCGTAGGCACGATCAAAAATAGAGTCCAGATCCGGAAAAAGCACCTCAGATGTCAGAGGCACACGCATGAATGCGGGCGTATTCCCGTCCGGCATACCGGTACCCTGCTCACTGCAGCCGGACAGAACGATATCGTAAGCGCCGGATGCGACCGCAAAGACCGCTTCCTCCAGAGCAATATAGCCTGTACAGCATCCTTCTGAATGGGAGATAGAACCCTTTCCTCTCATACCGAACCAGTCCGCAACCTGCAGATTCGGGGTGATGCAGTGATTCAAAACATGCGGATTGGCAGAGCCGTGGAAAAAGTACTGCACATCCCTCGGTTCTACTCCGGCGTCCGCCATGGCATCCAGCGCTGCGTGGCCAAACAGTTCTCCATTGGTCAGCCCCTTGTAAGTCGGATTCTCCACGCCGTTGAAGAAAGGAGTTGCTCCGATACCGACGATAGAGACGCTTCTCATATTTTTGTTCAGCTTTACGTTAGTCAGCATAGATCTTCTCCTTACATTTCGTCCATAACGTAATCAACCAGATCCCCAATGGTCTTGAAGTTTCCGAATCTTGCCACCGGAATCATTACGTCGAAATCATTCTCAATCGATGCTGCCATTGCTACTCTCTGAGAAGATTTAACGCCAAGCTCAGCGGCGATATCGGTGTCCTCTTTAATTTTCGAGGCATCCTTTCCAAAAGCCATTGCCGCAAACTCAATCATTTTTGCCAGAACTTCTTCTCTTGTCATCGTATTCTCTCCTTCTTATTTCTTCCCTATTCACAATTTATCATTATTACTTCACTTTTCCACATGCCAGCCGTCGTGTCTGTGCCGTCAGACTGCCTGATCCGCTGCAATCAGAGCCTTCATCGCTGCCTCTGCTTCCTTCGGCATCGGCTCATACTTGCCAAGCAGCTTCGCATAGAAGGTAGTAACTGCCATCTCTTCTGTGTAGGTTGCAGCTGCCAGTGCCGCCTTCATATCCCTGCCGCAGGAAAACATTCCATGATTCTTGATGAGAACCGATCTTCCGTCACTGCCGATTGCCTCTGCAACCTTTGCAGCAACATCATTGGAGCCGGGCATGGTGAACGGCACGATGCGGACCGGGGTGAACTCACACTGCGGAGGGGTGATCGGACGAAGCTCATTGTCCTCTCCCATCGCCATAATGGTAGCAAACATTGCATGCGTATGAACAGTCGCCTTGATATCCGGTCTTGCGCGAAGAACGGCGGTGTGCATCGGTGTCTCTGAAGATGGCTTGTACGGACCATCCAGCCATTTACCGTTGAGGTCAACGATGGCAATATCTTCCGCTGTCATATGCGTGTAGGAAATACCGCTCGGCGTAATTGCGACAACATCGTCATCGTCATCGCGAAGAGCAATGTTCCCGGATGTTCCATGCACCAGTCCCTGTGCAACTGCCTGCTGAATTGCCTCAAGTACAATTTTACGGATTCTCTCGTATTTCATTTCGTTCCTCCAATATGCCAAGAAATAATTTTCAGGTTTGTTTTTTTCTGTGTCTTCAGAATACCAACTGCGTTCCTGAAAGAACATGACACATTTGGTTAAAGTGTTAAATTCGCTCACTTTCAAAAAAAGTGTTCTGTTTCCGGCATTTTTCTTTTTCTATGATAAAAACAGGCAAATCTATATGTGAAGGGAGATTTTTATGAATAAAGCAGATAACTATATCATCGGAATGGATATCGGAACGACGAATACAAAGGCGATCCTTATGAGCCAGCACGGCGACATCATCGCTTCCGCATCCAGAAAAAACCACCTGATTGTCCCGGGGCCCAATATGGCAGAGGAAAACGCGGACGAATGGTGGCTGAATGCTCGTGATGTCTTTCGTGAGATATCCGCAAAGGCAGGCCGGGACGTGATCGATCATGTCCGTGCCATCTCAATCAGTTCCCAGACTGTGACCATGCTCCCGGTAGATCAGAGCGGACGTCCGCTGCGGAACGCCCTGATCTGGATGGATGTCCGCTCCTCTGAGGAAATGCATGAAATATCCGACAAAGTAACGCATACGCGTTTCACGGAGATTACCGGAGGACAGCCGGATGCCGGATTTCTGCCGAACAAGATCCTCTGGTTCCGCAGAAATGAGCCCCAGCTCTTTGCACGAACCTATAAAATTCTGCAGTGCAGCTCTTATATTAATCTAAAGCTGACCGGAGTGTACTCCATGGACATCGACCAGGCAAATCGAAGTCAGTGCATGGAAGTTCATACCCTGAACTGGTCAAAAGAAATCGGAGACGCCGTGGGTGTGGACTTTAATGAACTTCTGCCAAAGCCTTCCCTTACGACCGAAATCATCGGACAGGTCACGCGCTGCGCAGCTGAAGAAACCGGCCTTACGGAAGGGATTCCGGTTGTCGCAGGCTGCAGCGATGCCGCCGCTTCAGTCTTTGCCACCGGTCTGTGCAGACAGGGTGACGCTGCGGAATCGTCCGGCACTTCCTCTCTGGTTTTTGTTGCCAGTCCGGTGCGCGGAGACCTGTCCCTTCCGGTCACAACGAGGCCCTGTGCCATTCCGGGCGTTCCATACGTATTTGACGCTCCGATCAGCACATCCGGGGCTGCAGTCAAATGGTACCTGGATGCCATGGGACAGGAAGAAAAAGATTATGCAAAACAAGTGGGGATCGATCCTTATACCGCATTGAATGAGGTCGCCGAAGCAATTCCCGCCGGATCCAACGGTGTGCTGTTTTTTCCCTACCTCATGGGGGAACGGGCTCCTCTCTGGAACTCCCATGCAAAGGGCATGTTTATCGGAATGTCCCTGAGCACAGAGCATGCGGATTTCACCCGGGCAATGTTTGAAGGAACCGCATTTGCGCTCCGGCATGTCATGACTGAAATCAGCCACGCGGGCGGACACGCAAAGACACTCCGGATCACCGGAGGAGGCGCAAAAAGCCGGGAATGGTCCCGCATCAAGGCGTCCATGCTGCGCATGCCCGTCTATGTGCTGGATGATAAATCCGGCGATGTTCCCTTCGGCGATATTCTGATTGCCGGGCATGCAGTCGGCCTCTTTCCGGATATCCCGGCCGCAGTCGATGAGATTCTGAAGGTAAAGGAAGTCATTGAGCCCAATGAACAGTGGGCCGATATCTACGACCAGGTTTATCCATACTACATCAGCCTCTATAAGGATCTGGACGAGGATCTTCGCTACTACAAAGACACGGTGAATGCACTCAACTTACATCGCTGAACTTTGAAATAGTTTCTGTTTACCTGGATTGTTCACCCGAACAAGAAATTTATGATGAATTGACTTTTTTCTGAACAAAGTGTGGGACTGACACGTTAAAGAGCGATGTGTCAGTCCCACTTTTGAATATCATCAAAATTTATTTTCGAGACAAAGTTAACCAGTACAATTCACTTTTAGGCTGCCGCACCATCTGATGCGCCAGCCTCTTTCTCTGCAATGATTCTTTACTTGTCCGATCTGCGTTACAGCAGCATAGCGGCGTTGTAAGCCTCACTCACCGCATGATAGATCATGCCGACATTCCTGCAGTCACCAATTACATAATTTTCATCTACAAGCGCGGTAAGCGAATCTACAAATTCATAGTCCGCGCGGAATCCCAGTGCACACACCACACTATCCGCGTTGATAATGAATTCTTTTCCGTCACGCTCAACCCGCACGCCTTCCGGAAGGATTTCCCTGACCGTTGTATTTACATAGCATGATGCCGCCTTCTCGATCTGCGGCATCAGTCCGCCGCGGTAGAAGCTGTTTACTTCGCCTGCAATTTTATCCTTCATTTCTACGATAGTTACGTCATGACCTTCATGATGGAAGGAGATCGCGGCTTCCCCACCTACCAGTCCTCCGCCCATGATCACGATGTGGTGTCCAAGCTGTTCCGGATGGAGCTCCGCCTGAATTGCCATCACCACATTCGGCAGGTCAATTCCTTTAATAAACCCCGGCTTCCACTCCTTTGCACCCACCGCAACGATCAGCGCGTCCGGATCAAAGTTCTTTACAAAATCAGGTGTAACCTCCGTATTTAACAGAACCTGAACTCCTGCTCTCTCCACCCGTTTTTCAAGAACGTGACAGAATTTCACAATATCTTCTTTGAAATACGCCGCTCCTGCCGGGTGCAGGTTACCGCCGAGCATGCCGCTTTTCTCGGCAAGTGTTACCTCGTGACCGCGTTCTGCCGCAACGATCGCAGCCTCCATTCCGCCGGGACCTCCACCGACGATCAGCACCTTTTTCTGTTTCTCCGGCGCCGGATGGCCATATTTTTCCTCCAGCTCATGTCCGGTAATCGGATTTACGGTACATTTTGTGGTTTCACTCTTTACAATTTCACCAAAGCATTCATAGCAGCGAAGGCAGGGTGTGATATCATCCGCCTGATCATGCATCGCTTTATAGGGAATGTATGGATCAGCGAGCAGCGCACGTCCGATTTCTACGATATCCGCCTGTCCGGAAGCAATGATGTGTTCCATCTGAGCCGGATCATTCAAAGAACCCACACACGCAACCGGTGTTTTTACAAACTTTTTAATTCCTGCTGCCAGATAGACATTTACACCGCGCGGCCAGAAAGCGGATGGATGCGTGCGGCAGAACATCTCCGGATCTTCGTGATTTCCGCAGGAGACGTTGATCAGATCTACCTTATCATCCACCATCTTCGCCACTTCGATACATGTCTTTTGATCCAGGCCGTCTGCCATCATATCGTCTCCGGACAGACGGATCTCAATCGGGAAATGAGGACCGACTGCTTTACGAATCGCATCCAGGCTCATGAGGAGAAATCTGGCCCGATTCTCCAGAGAGCCGCCGAATTCATCTGTTCTGCGGTTCATAACCGGCGACAGGAACTGTGAGAATAGCCATCCGTGTGCTGCGTGAACCTGCACCATATCAAAACCGCAGTCCTTAACCAGAGCAGCGCCCTTTCCATAGGATTCGATGATCTCATAGATCAGCTCGCGCGGCATCTCCTGCACCTCACCGGCCGGCGTTATTTCATGGCTCGGTCCGTATGCAATCTTTCCTTCCTTGTCCTCATCCCCGCCGACAGAGGCAAGGCCGGCATATTTCCCTCCGTGAGACAGCTGGATGTTCGCATAAGCCCCTGCGCGGTGAATTGCCTCCGCGCATTCCTTCAGCCCCTGACGGTTTCCGTAGGAATCCAGCTGCAGCTGCATATTGTGCTGTTTGCCGGTCAGAGAATGGACGATGGATTCGCCATACGTAACCACTGCCGCACCGCCCTTTGCCTTCCGCTCCAGATACGCCTGCATCGCATACGTCATATGCCCCTGAGTATCAATCATTCCGGGACTGGTCGGTGCTGCAATGATTCTGTTTTTCAGCTTGATATTTCCGATACGGATCGGAGAAAGCAGATTCGGATATCTGCATTTTCCCTCAAAACTCTGCGCACTCATCTTTTGTCCCTCACTTTCTTACCTTCCACAGATATTTTCCTTTTTCACCGGCAAGGTAGGCATCAATTTCCTCTGCCATCATCCGCCCGGACCATCCGTCTACATCTGTCGTCAGACCGGCCATATGCGGCGTACACAGAACGTTTCTCATCTTGAGTAGAGGATGATTGACCGGAACCGGCTCCTCCCAATATACATCTGTAGCTGCGCCTGCAATCTCTCCGTTCTGCAGCGCCTCCACAAAATCCTTCTGATCGATGACAGCTGCTCTTGCGGTATTCAGCAGATACGCGGATTTCTTCATTTTTTTGAACCAGTCCTTATTGACGGATGCTCTTGTGGACGGAAGCACCGGAAGGTGGATGCTCACGATGTCTGAATTCGCAAGCATGGTATCAAGATCCGCCGGAACGCATCCGTCCGCTTCGATTTTCGCGGGATCCAGATAGGGATCATAAGCCAGGATCTTCATGCCGAATGCTTTTGCGCGTACGGCCACCTCACGTCCGATTGCCCCATATCCGGCGATGCCGAGCGTCTTTCCATAAAGCTCAAAACCAATTCCATAATCCATAAACGGATGATTTTCATCCAGCGGTCCGAAGGTTACATTTTTAACGTCCGGTACATCGTAGATATTTTCTTTCGCCGGTCCGCAGTGCTCTCCCTTATGAAGTCCTTCTGCGGAAATTGCAAGATGTCTTGCCATTGCAATCATCATGCCCATCGCGAATTCCGCAACGGCTACGCGGTTTCTGCCCGGTGTATAATGCAGATCCAGACCTCCTGCCTGAATGGCGTCAAAATCAACCGTTGCCGGAGTACCCTTAGCTACGCCGATAAACTTCATTCCGGAATCCAGCCATGCCTTGATAGTTTCCGTGCCGGCATACTCGTCGCCCAGAACCACCATTTCCTTTCCCATGCACTCCTCACGGGTTTGCTCCTCCGGCGCGTTTCCCTTTCCGTGCTTCAGCTCGCCGCAGACTGTGATGTCACAGGTTTCCTTCAGCTTTTCAAGCTCCTCCTCCGGAAGTCTTGTACATAATGCCATTGTTTTTTTCATAGTAAAAATCCTCCTGATTTTATAGATACATATGTTGCTGGGGCCGCAGGGTACAGATCAGCTTTTCTTCTTTGATTTACGAAAGCGGATGCGGATGACCGCTGCCAGACCGGCAATTGCAACGCCGACAGCAGAAAGCATGTAGACATGAGAAGTTGTCACTTCTCCGAAAATTCCTCTTGAAGCCGTGTTCAGGACAAACGGAGAAACCGTCTGCCCGAAGTTGGTAAAGCAGGTGAAACATCCGGAGGCAAGAGCAGCGGCAATGGGCGGCACCGCGTTGGATACCTCTACCATTCCGGTCGGGATGAAGATTCCCTGTGAAAAGCCGCAGAAGACCGCTCCGACGGCCAGCATCGCAAAATTGCCGGGGAAAGCCACCAGAATTCCCGCCCCTACGGCAAAGCTGAACATCGCCACAGGCAGGGTGTATTTCTTTGCCACTCTTGAGACAACTCCCAGAAGAAGTCCGATTACAATCTGCGCCCCGGAAAAAATACCTGCCAGAGTTCCGGAAGCGCTGCTGCTTCCTTTCAGCGCACCCGCGAGATGCATGGAAACATTCGTCGTGAATGTGATCAAAAACAGATATTCGAAGAATCCCAGCAGAGATACCTCAAAAACTCTTCCATTGAGCCGGATCTTCTCCGTTTTCTTCTCCTCCTTCGCGTGCTCCGATGCCGGAAGCATCGCCGCAATCACAGCAAAGGAAAGAAATCCGATGATGTTGATCAGATACGAGGTGGTAAAATGATGCGCTCCCAAAAGGCCGCCTACGGTCGTGACTACCACCATCCCGGCTCCCACCGAAGCCGCCTGAATTCCCATGACCTGCGTCCGCTCGGGACCGGTAAACCACTCGGCGACAACCGCTGTATTCAATGCAGTTGCAATTCCAAGGGAGATGCCATACACTGCTCTGCACACAAACAGCAGCCAGAAGGAATCCGCTAGAAACGGAACAAATCCGCTGATCCCAGCCAGAAGACCCGCCACGATCAAAAGCGACTTCTTGCTGAATTTGAGCACCAGTACACCGGATAACAGGGCAAAAATCATTGCCACAAAGGAAGGCGCCGTGATGAGCATCTGCACAAGACTCACGTCAACCTCAGGGAAATGCGCGCTGATTTTATCAAGCACCGGCGAAACGCTGAACTGCAGTCCCTGTATAAATGAAATTCCGACAATGGAAAAAATAATTCGTAGTTTTTTTGCGGGATTCATTTTTTCTTGTTCCAATTGTTCTCTCTCTTTCTATTTTTCTGTCTCAGTATGCCTTTTCCAGAATACCGATGACGTCTTCTTTTGTTACACCCTGACGGGGATTAAACATCAGAGGCGCCTCTTTCAGCACTTCCCCGGCCAGCATATCGAAATCCTCTTTCCGGATCTTCTGCTCGGAAAGGGTACGGATCTTCAGATCCCGGATCATCTTCAGAAGAGCATCCGACAGCAGATACGGATCCTTCTCGGGATCACCCGTCGGTTCCAAATCGATCGTCCGGGCCATGTCCACCATTTTCTCCGGGCAGCTCTCCGCGTTGAAGGCCATTACATAAGGAAGCACACAGGCATTTGCCATTCCGTGCGCCAGCCCGAAATGAGCGCTCAGGGTATGTGCGATCGCATGGTTCAGACCGAGGTTTGCATTGGAGAATCCGAAGCCTGTGATGATACAGCCGAGCATCATCTGCTCTCTCGCCTCCATGTTGTTCCCGTCCGCTACCACCTTCGGCAGATTCTCATAGAGAATCGACAGTCCCTTGAGCGAGTTGTACTCCGTCAGCGGCGTTGCGCAATTGGAAATATAACTCTCCACCGCGTGCGTAATCGCGTCCATACCGGTAGCCGCCGTTACAGACACGGGCATCGTCCGTGTGAACTCAGGATCGCAGACCACATCCGACGCTGTTAGCTTGTTGTCGATTACGACATATTTCACAACCTTCTTCGTGTCAATCAGGGCGCTGACGTTTGTGATCTCGCTCGAGGTACCCGCGGTTGTCGGTACGGCGATCAGCGGAAGCAGATCATTTTTTACCATGCCGATTCCCGCATAATCGCTGATGTTTCCCGGATTTGTCATCAGCACGTTCACTGCCTTCGCCAGATCAATACTGCTGCCTCCGCCGACAGCTACAAATCCCTCAACCTTCTCGTCCTTTGCAATTTTTGACGCTTCCTCAACGACTTCATTGGTCGGATTCGGAATGACTCCGTCAAAGATCACATACCCGACGCCGGCCTTTTCCACCTGCGCGATGATCTTCTCTGCTATTCCGGCCGCCTTCACCCCGCCGTCATAGACAATCATTACCTTATGCAATCCGTGTGACGCCAGAAGCTCCGGAATCTTATCCGCGGAATCTCTGCCAAACACAATATTACTCTTTATAAAAAAATTGTAGCTCATAGTTTCTCTCCCTTCATCAGTTCAGCTGTTATTTTCAGTCTATCGAAAGGATCCTGTAAAAAACAGAACACATCCGGCCGTTCTGTGTTAATTGCACACTTTTCCGCAAACTGTACAGTATACGTAGTCTTCGACTGCTCTCGCAGTTACCCTGTTCAAGTTTTATTAAGCAAAAATTTTACAGATCTGCTTCTCTCAGCGAATTGGGTTATCTTTCATCTATTGTTCACTCACAACTATGTACGGCAAGGATTTTAGCCGCACGCGAACAGTAACCTTTTTCACATTACTGACAGATACTTGCGCCTCCCGTTGCTTGAAGATTTTTTCTTCTGCATGTACAATATCTATAGTCATACATGAGCACGGCATAGGGCAACCGGCAGTTGACGCAGCCGCAAGACTCTTGTGCAGTATTGGTAGAATCCGCCTCTTATGCAGGCATTGAATGGGAGAGGAAAGAATTATAATGGCAAAAGCATCCGCCGCACCGCATCGAACTAATAAATCCGAGCAGACCAGAGAACGTATTATAGAATCCTACCTGACCCTGATCCGGGAAAAAAAATGGGATAAAATCTCTGTCATTGAGATCTGCCGCCAGTCTGATATCACCAGGGGAACCTTTTATCAGTATTTCAGCGATATATACGACATGATGGAGCAGATTGAAACCTCCCTCCTCACGGAGCTGTCAAACCGCTTTGCCAGCTCCCGCCGACAGTCGCAGCTACCTGTCAGCACGGAAACCTTTTTCACCAATTTCAACCCTGCTCCTCCGGAAATATTTCTGACCTGGTTCGAATTCTGCCGGAATCATAAACAGGCAATGATGGCCCTTCTGGATCGCAAGAACGGTGATACCTATTTTGTAAAGCGCCTGAAACCGCTGATCAGCAGCTATATTCAGGATATGATGGACCGCGATGGAGTTCCCAGAGATGAGCTTCGCTCTCATTTTGTCGACATCTTTATCGAGCTTCATTTTCTTTCGGCGCAGACCTGGCTTGACTCCGACGATTCCATGGAAATCATGGACATTGATGATATCGTCAATCTGCTCAATGTCATGCGGGTCGGTGCTCTCTATATGAGCCTGAAACACAGAGAAGACCCGGAGCGTTTTGATGAAGTCATGCACACACATCCCCGCGATCATAAGGAAGCATGACAAATGACCTCTATAGAAGGGACCGGAAGAGATCCCCGCCTTTGCGGAAAATTCTCCTTCCGGTCCCTTTTAAAATCTCAGTAATGACACTTCGTATTACACAGCAAACACTCATACGATACTTTGTACCGCAAACTGTATAAGCTACGGATTGCTCCGTGCTGCGCACTCCTGCAATTCTACAGTAACGTCAAACACAAAGCGGCATGTCCGCTTACTGCTCTGCCTTCGCTTCCGCATCCATCTTCGCGATTTCCGCGTCGAAGTCATTCCGATACTTCTTCATCTTTTCATCCAGCATGTCCTTATTCGCCATCAGCTTCGGAACGCACACCTTGATCATATTTTTGATCTCATAATGATGCTCATAGATTCCCGGAAGCGTATTTCTTGCACGCTTCTGCTCTTCCTCAGAGAACGTGACATTCATTTTACCGTCAGCTCCTACAGAAGCCTTGCCGTAGATTCCGCAGACCGGACAGAGTACATCCTTCCCGTCATTTTCGATCATGAGAAGATCATTGTGGCAAACCGGGCAGACTCCCTTCGGTCCCACCCAGGTATTGACCTCATCGTATGGTTTACCGATTGCTTCAGCAACCGCACGACCAAGGTCCGCACTGGTCTGCATCAGCTTGTCATCGAGCAGCGGGCTTCCGGTCCTTCCCTGGTCATAGGCGTCAATGTGTCCGACTGCCTTCATGCACTGGGAGAAGGAAAACAGATGAAGCATGGGAAGACCCATGGAAACCCAGTGGTGCGACTGCGCGCCACCCACAGAGATGTAACCGCAGTAACGATCCTTTGTATAATTCGGATTCAGAAGCGGTTTTCCCTCTGCCGCGCGCTTCTTGTTCTCCTCAAGGATATTGGCGCGGTCATGGGAAGGCATGTAGCGGTCCAGGAAATTCTTGAACTGTCCGACGATTCCAACCGCATACACCGGTGCAGCGATAATAACGCCATCGCACTCGTCAAAAGCAGCTTCCAGCTCCTGATAGCCATCCTTGAACGCACAGTGAATATCCACGTCGCCGCGATCTCTGCAGCGACTGCAGTAATCACAGGCATGGCAATGCGTGATTTCCATGCGCATGGTATTGATAAATTTCACATCCGCACCTGCCTTATGCGCCGCGAACAGCGCCTCCTTACACAAAATATCGCATCGTTCGTTCCTTCTGCCGAAGGAAATTCCTAATATTTTCATCGCTTCCCCTACCTTTTATATATATAAGAATACATTCCGACAGGCGTGAAACGCTCACGCCGCTCAGGCAAAATCGAATTTTTCAAACACCTTTTTGCCCGTATACTCCTTCAGTTCTTCCTCTCCGTTCAATACACGGATCGCGCCGGCGGCCATTGCCTCCATCTCAAATTCACCCGGATATGCGTAGACCGGTGCGATAAAGCTGCACGACTCCGTAATCTGATTGACCAGATCCTTATTGTAGACCATTCCGCCGCCCAGGAGAATTCCGTCAACCTTTCCCTTAAGCACGGCCGCCATAGAACCGATCGCCTTCTCAATCTGATAGATCATGGTGTTCCAGAGCATCGCCGCATAGCGGTCCCCGTCAGCAGCTCTTTTGCTGACTTCGAGCGCGTCGGAAATTCCCAGATGACTCACGAAACCGCCCTGCCTTGTGCAGAGTTTACGGACTGACTTGATATCCATCTTCTCTCTTTCCATATAGTCCAGGAGATCATAGACAGATATACCGCCGCAGCGCGTCGGTGCCATCGGGCCCTCGCCGCCCACAATATCAAAGCCATCCACCATCCGCCCCTGACGGTGTGCGGATACGGAGATGCCGCCGCCAATATGACAGACTACATAGTTGCATTCTTCATATTTCTTCCCGAGCACATTCTTGCTATGACGAATCGCCGTTTCCTTCAGATTCAGCGCATGCAGATGAACGGTTCGGTACACCCCTTTGATTCCGGTCATCCTTGCCAGATCCTGAAGCTCATCGGTATCCGGCGGATTGACAATCATGGCTTTTGCGCCGTACTTTACGGCAAACTCATGTGCGAGCTGCGGTCCAAGAGTTGCCGGATGTACCACACCGTTTGCGCAGGTTCTGGCATGCTCCAGAACCAGATCGCTCAGGTTATAGGTTCCGCCCTCCACAGACAGAAGGCCGCCTCCGCGGCCTACAAATACATCGACGTCTTCCAGCGTCTGTCCGTTCTCGCGCACAATGTCCAGAATCATATCCCTGCGATAAGGCAGCTGGTCTGACATGGTTTTGAATTTTCCAAGCTCCGCCGCGTCATGTGCTACATTTTTTGAAAATAAACAGGTCTCCCCGTCAAACATCGCGATCTTCGTGGATGTAGAGCCCGGATTGATTGCAAATATTTTGTACCCCACCTTGTCTCCTCCGATCAGTTCTGATTCATTTTTGCCGCGCGGACCGCAGAAATGATGATATTTCCTTTGATCTCGGAAACCGGCGCTCCCCTTGAGCAGTCACAGACCACGCTGTTAAAGCCCTGCAGCATGGGACCGTAAGCATCCGCATGACCAAACTGCTGGATCAGCTTAACGCCGACGTTACCGACATTCAGATCCGGCCAGATAATAACGTTGGCTTTACCGGCAACCTTACTTTCTCTCTTGACCTTCTTTGCCGCGACCTCCGGAGAAATCGCCGCGTCGAACTGGAACTCTCCGTCGATGGCGAGATCCGGTCTCTTTTCCTGTGCGATCTTCAAAGCCGCTGTCACCTTGTCGATCAGCTCGCCCTGCCCGCTTCCCAGTGTGGAATAGCAGACCATGGCACATCTGGGCTCCCAGTCCAGAAGATCCCTGACTGTCTCACAGGCAGAGATCGCGATGTCCGCCAGCTGTTCGGAATCCGGATTCGTGCAGACCGCGCTGTCTCCGATAGCCAACAGGGATCCTTCACTTCCCTTGAATCCCGGAATATCACAGAGGCCGATACTGGAAATCGTGCTGATGCCCGGCTTCATTCCGATCATCATCTGCGCCGCCAGAAGCACGTCTCCGGTTGTGTTGTCGATTCCCGCGAAGGTAACTCCGACCTCTCCGGCCTTTTGCATTGCCATCGCGTAATAAAGCGGGTCCGCCATACGCCGATTCAACGCCTTTTCCTTCAGTCTTGTATCCGGCATTGCAACATACTTATCAATAATCTCCTTGCGATATGCTTCATTATTGATATCTACAAAGGTAAATACAGAGGAATCGTAGCCGCGCTCCACTGCCAGCTTCGGAAGCTGGTCATCGCCCAGCAGAACCGGAATGATATAACCGTCTCTGCCGGTCTCATATGCGGCCTGCATCATCTTCTCATTGGTCGCCTCCGGAAAAGCAACCTTCTGCGGGTTTGCCTTTGCCTTGGCATAAATTTCATCTAATACGCTCATTTTCAACTCTCCGTTATGAAATGAATAGGATTACATTTCTTCCTCAACCAGATTGACCAGATCGCCGATTGTCGTGCATGCAGCCGCATCCTGAAGAGTGATCGTAGCGTCCAACTCGTTCTCGATCTCAGCAACCAGGGCAACCATCTGCACGGAGGCGCCCTTCAGCTCCTCCTTGAAATTCGTCTCGGTGGAAAGCTCGGAAGCATCTCTGTTGTAGGAAACCGCTACCAGCTCAATTACCTTGTTTTCCAGTTCTTTTCTGTCCATGTTTTTTCTCCTTGAACTTATGTATGTATTAAAAACTATGATCTCTGTTTCCCGATCAACTCCTCGAAAACGCAGGCAGCATCGACGCATACAAGACTCGAACGAGAGATCTGCTGTAGTTTCGAGGGCAATCCATATAGTTATTCCGTGTTATAGCATGCGTCATCGTTTATTGATCTTCATCCAAATCAAAAACTACCGTTTTATAGCCGTCTCTCTGATAGATGGACGCATGTACATTAACCGGAAGTCCCTTTCCTTCGAGAATCTCCCGTCTTTTTTTCTTGCTGACGCCGCGCACTACTGCATTCAGATGCGCGCCTTCTTCAATCTCCACATCCCCGTAACAGAACTTGCCGAGAGCCTTGTATTCCGGTTTCATCGAAAGCGGAGCCGGCATTACCATGGAATGAAGCTTTGCTTTTCCGCTGATCTCAATCCACTCCATATCCCAGTTTCCACAGGTATTGCAGGCGTAGACCGGAGGAAACTCTACTGCTCCGCATTTTTTGCATCTCTTTGCGGTGATTTTGCCCTTCTCCAGATTCTCGTAGAAAGTAGCAACCACCTTTTCCAGTTTAATCGGACTTTCACTCATGATTTCGTTTCCTCCTTAGTCCGCTGTGCGGATGATATATGTACAGATATTCTGTGCGCCGCCATATCCGCGAAGCATGGCTGTTTTCGGCAGTTTCTTTACCTGGCCTTCACCAGCCTCGCCACGCATCTGATGAACCGCCTCATAGAGATCCGCAAGACCGGAAGCCGCATGGGCATGGCCAAAGGATGTCCGGCCGCCATTTGTATTGATCGGCTTGTCTCCGTCATAGGCAGTACGTCCTTCGCAGATATATTTCCAACCCTCTCCATAGGGCAGATACCCTGCGATCTCCGCTGCCACCAGATGTGAGGTGATAATGAAGTCATTCGCATAGAAGAGATCCAGCTCCTCCGGCTTCACACCGGTAAGCTCATATACCTGGCGGACCGCTTCGATCGTTGCATTGACTTCGAAGTGCGGAGTTGTCGCCTCACAGGCAGCACAGCCGACACCCAACACCTCAATCGGTTTATGGGACTTATTTCCCATGTACTTGTCAACCATATCCGTCGCACAGACAATGACCGCCGCCGCGCCGTCACACTTCAGCTCCAGCCCGGAAGCGCGAAGAAAATCGCCCATTCTCGGATTATATGGAGAACGCATATAATCCAGGACATTGTCGAATCCTTTCTCCTTAGCAATCTCCTCGTAAGGAGTTCTTGCAATCGCCAGCGGGTTCTTCGACGCATTTCTGCGATTGTTGATGCACATCCAGTTCAAGGTGTCATCCATCTGCTGATCCGTCAGTCCGCGTGTTCTCTTGTACCACTCCGCCGCGTCGTCATAAATCAGGTTCAGACCACCCATCAGGCTTCTGGTGTAATTCCGGTCATACAGCCATGCCGTCGTCTTCAGGAAACGCTCCATCGTGATTTTTTCACGCTTGTAGGGATGCTCCGGAATCGCAGCGCTGTCGCCAAACTCTACACACCCGGAAAGCACACAGTTATATTTTCCGGACGCCACGGCATTAACTGCCTCTTCAATCGCGTAGTATCCGGTGCAGCAGGCCTCAGAATGATGAATGGATGCCTTGCCCTTCATGCCGAACCAGTTCGCGATCTGCACGTTCGGTGTCAGATAGTTGGAAGATGCAAGAGGACTTGCCTCACCATGGAAATAGAAATCCACGTCCTGCGGATTTACACCGGCATCCTCCATCGCTTTCAAAGCCGCATAGCCATACATTTCTCCTTCTGTCAGTCCATCCGTTTCCGGATTGTCCACCGTATACATAAACGGAGTACATCCAACGCCAATGATGGATACTCCTCTGCTGTACGGATGAATCGTCGTTTTGTTCATAACAACATCCATTTTTTGTCCTCGCATTCTTGATATTCACGATTGCTTTCCCGGTCATTGTCTGATGATCCGTTCCTTCAATACGCAACCTCGGCCATTTTTTCCATCATATCCATTTCCTTCCCGATGAAATATAATGTCGTCGTCTATATTTCGACTCTATTTTGACCACGCGTGGAAGATAGTCTGTATAAAGGTCAATGATTATCAAAGAAAATGACCACATCATATCCGATAGCAGATAGAAGCCAGTGCCATGCCGGGACTAATACAGTATGTGGCACGCTGTATCTGGGAACTATACAAAATTCGGCGCTGCACGCCCGAAAGGTGTGCAACGCCGAACTGTCTTGCTCAATATTTACTTCTCACATTTCTACCCGATAAACGTTACATTAGTCTGCCTTGTAATCATCAAAATCGTACTTGATGGTTCCGAACGGAGTCTCCTGCTCACGAAGAGCGATAGACTTCGAAAGTGCCTTGATCTCATCTGCCGTCACACTGCGTCCGAGATTGCCGGAAAGAACACATCCCTCGGAAAGGAACGCTGTCTTCATGGCAATATACGGAGAATCTACGCGTGTCTCATCGGTCAGGTCTCCCCACAGATAGGAATACCACTGCAGCTGATTGTCATTGTACATCGCCATCTCCGGATGCATCAGAAGCTCCTGCTGGCCGGTAATATCTCCGATTGCGCAGTCCAGCTTATTGTCAAAGAGCTGTCCTTCGTCGTTGACTCCGAACCACTCCAGTCTGGGTTTCTGCAGATTTCCGCCTCCAACGATCTGTCCGCCCTCCGGTACAGCCATCGGGCCGCCTGTCTGATCTACGTCGGTGAATTTCAGACCGCCGTTAGATCCGGCGATAAAGGATGTTCCGATTTCATCCATATGGATTGCCCAGTCTTCATAAATATCCATGGAAAGTCCGCCCTTGAAGCGCGCGATGGCGACACTGAGATCCTCCACCGGAGCCGTGCGGCCAACCGCCTTATCGATTGCGGGATCTGTCCAGTAATCACTTGTTGTTACTCCATATACGCTCTCCAGCTCCGGCATGCCAAGCACATAAAGCATCTGTGCCAGATGATAGATTCCAAGATCAAACAGAGGACCGTGAACGCCCACATCCGGGGTAATGAAATCATGGCTGAAGAACGGCATATCGTATCCGGGGCGGCCCTGACGTCTGTGTCCGACGCTTCTCGCGTGGTAAACTTTTCCAAGCTTTCCTTCCGCAATCATCTTCTTTGCGATTCTTGTCTGCGGATTATAGATGGAGCTAATCTGGACTGCCAGCTTCTGACCATACTTCTTCTGCGCATCGTAAAGGATCTTCGCATCCGCGTAGCTGGCTGCCATCGGTTTTTCCGAATAACAGGGATATCCGGCTGCCATAACCGCGGTTGCTACAGAAGTATGCAGGTTGTTGTGTACGCAAACCTCTACCTCATCAATATCATCTCTTTTCAGCATCTCACGAAAATCCGCGTACAGATTTTTTTCCTCAATGCCATATTTTTCACCGAATGCTTTCAGGCGTTCCGGTACGATTTCAGCTGCGGCAACAACTTTAAGGTCATATCCGCGGTTTTTCAGGTTCTGGATTACCGTCATATGTCTGTGTGAAATCATTCCACATCCGATAATGGCAATTCTCAGTTCTCTCATTTCATGAACTCCTCTCTGATTTATCTTCTTTTGATCAATACCATAACCTTCTGCTATATCCGGATCAGGTTCTGAGTCCATCTCCGGATACAGGTTCTGCGCAATTCCGGTTATGTTCTATGAAACCAGTGCCGTGCAGAAGAATCTTCACTGTATTCACAATACACTGTGCCTCTTTGTCGTGCAGAAATGCAGCCGTTTACCATCCGAGGATCTTCAGATATTCACGGCTTCTTCTCGCCGCCTCCAGTGGATCCAGGCTGTAATGCTCGTCCTGCTCGACCACTACCCATTTAGCGCCGATCTCCGTGCATGTATCCAGAATCGGCTCCCAGATCTGCATACCAAATCCGACCGGACGGAATTCGAAGATGCCATCATCGCCTTCCTCTTCTTTCACGGTCGTTCCGATCAGCTTATACATGTTCTTCGGATTTCCCTCTTTGATGAAGTCCTTCAGATGAACCACTTCGCAGCGGGCGCCGTATTTCTTCAGATATTCCACCGGTTTCTGACCAGCGACTTTGATCCAGCACAGATCCGGCTCTACTTTCAAAAGATCCTCGGGAATCTGCGTATAGATATCATCAAAGCAGAAGCTTCCGTCCGGCATCTTGACGAACTCGAAATCATGATTGTGATATTCCAGCTTGATGCCGTTCTCCTTGAAAATCCTGCCGATGCGGGTCATCTCCTCGATGACTTTCTTGTAACCTTCCGGGCTCACATTCGGTCTGTACTCCTCCGGCAGATACGGAACCGCGATATATTTCACACCGATCTTCTTATAGGTGTCAGCGATTCCCTGCGGATCCGCCATCATATCCACCAGCGGCACATGGGCACTGATCGGATTCAAGCCGATTTTGTCAAGTGTTTCCTTGATATATTCCGGTTCCAATCCATATAGACCTGCAAGCTCCACGCCATCATAGCCCATATCCTTGACAGACTGCATCACCTCCGGAAATCTTTCCGGTGTGTTCTCAAGAAGATCGCGTAAACCATATACCTGAATGCCAACCGGTAATCTGTTGCTCATTTTGTTTTCCTCCCTTGTTTTCTTTATGCCGAAGTACCGGAACGTCTGCGGTTAAATGCATAAATACCTGAATACCCAAATAATTGGCGTTCCATTCGCACGTTTTCTTATACTGTACTTCTTTCCGGCCTGACCGACTATTTGATTTTGACCTTCCTTTTATACATGTTTTGACTTCTGGTATCCAGTCCAACCGGAAAAGGTCAAAAATAAATCTCTGTTTTTATCTTCAGGCTGTTTTCGGGCCGATCGTTCTCTCCTTGTAAAGTCTTACTCTCTCTGAATAACCTTTTAAAAATCAGTACCGGTAAAGCACCACACGATACGTCTGGGGTATCCTGCCAAACCGGACAGACATTTTTTCATCTCCATTAAGTACTCTTCCTCGTACGAACTGACCGTCGACTATGCTGCCCTCTTCCAGCCTGAGTATTTCTGTCTTATCTGCATCTTCAGGCTTCGATAAGAAGTTGATTCTGCACATGATACCTGTCAATAGAAATTCATTTTCAGAAAGCTCCATTATAATCCCTGCCCCGAGAGGGTTTCCGCCGGACCTTGGTTCATAAGCCACCTGCATATCGTAGCGTGAAAATCGCGCAAAGGTTCCAAAATCATTTTCTCCGTGTCTTACAAAGCTGTTCAGATGAACGGTTCCGCGCAGCTGCAGAAGCAACGGTTCCATTTCCTTCAGTATCCTGTACGTTTCTGAGAGAATTTCTGCACTTCCTTCAATTTCGAAGGCAGTCGGATCAATATTTAAGGCACGCATCACTTCCATCGGCGGACGATCCACCGCATCCGGATCCTTCGTCAGTTCCTCGATCCCAAATGGAGAATACCCAATGGCATACTTGGATCCAAAAGCATACATACAGTATGAAGCTGTCACAGCATCTTTTCGAATCTCCGGGACAAACAGCGGGTTCTCCTCTGTCTGATACTCGTCCATTACCTTCGCGCAGTAGGGAACATAGATATCCGGTGCGAACAGATCCAACCCTGGAGCAGCAGTTCTCCAGATCTGCTGCATAGAAACTACCGGACCTCCCGATGGATAAGATCCCGGATACCAGGGATACTGTTTCAGCCAGGCATTCACATAGCAGGGAAGCGGATAGACTTCTTTTCCGGAAGCGGTGATCTTACCTACGGCACTTCCAAAGCTCCATGCCATAAAAGCCTCCTCCGCCTCTTCCTTGAACACATCTCTCCACGTTCCTTTTTTCCCTGTTAGGTCAGTAAGCTCCGAAGGTATCCGCTGTTCAAAAGCCTCGTTTGCTGCCGCAGAATAGTCCCGGGCATCCCCAAGCATTCCCACTTCATTTTCCACCTGCATCATGAGAACTGTATTTTCTTCCTCATCTATGCTGCGGATATACTCCATCAGAGACCGAAAACAAGTGCGGTCTTTTTCTATCGCTTCCCTGCAAAAAGGAGACACCACGGGAATTTTCTCGCCGGATTTCTTTTCTACGCGAAAATACTTCTGCGTGTCGCTCTTCATCCAGCCGGGTACGTACATGGACTCCGCATTTTTCCAGAGCCCGAACCAGAGCAGCACAAGATGCATGTGATGAGATCTTGCCTGATTGATCAGTGCGCCTACCGAGGAAAAATCATAAACGCCCTCCTTCTCCTCAATAAGCTCCCAGTAAACGGGTGCCAGAATTGTATTCATGTGCATGCCTTCTACAGCAGGCCATACCTCCCGTTCCATGTACTCACTGTCACTTGCGGAAGAATTGTGAATCTCTCCTCCATAAATAAAGAACGGCTGGTTCTTCACGTACAGTGTGAGAATTCCCTTCTCATCTTTTCTGATTATCGGTGTGCTCATGACCTCTTCTCCTTTCTCTTCCGGACGCCGCCAGCACGGTCAGCCCTTATACAGCCTCTCTAATGATCAGCTGTTTATTATGAAATACGACCTTATTGAGATACGTTATAAAAAATTATAATAATTGCCTTTTCTTCACTCAATATTAATATTATAATATTTCTATCATTATATTAATGTTCTGTAAGTACTTGCCATTCTATAAAGGAGACAATATGTTTTTTTCAATTGGTTATACCCGTTACGAAACAGATCATATCCCTCTGCGTCTTCTGATTCTCGGCATTGACTACCTGCAGGATCCCGTAAGCCGCCCCTACGGTATGCCAATCTGGCAATGCTTTCAGGTGTCAGAAGGTACTGCTATACTAAATATCTCCGACAAACAATACCGCATTAAAAAGGGAGACGGTTTCATCATCCCCTCCCATATTCCCCATGAATATCATGCACAGGGAGATCTGCTCCGACTGAATTTTGTCGGATTTGGTGGAAACTGCCTCGCCACGCTCGCACAGGACCTTGGTATTTCATCCCCGGGTGCTTACCACTATGCAAAACCCTCTTTCTTTTTGCAGCAGGTAATAGAATTAGAAAAGCTCCTCGACGCAGACGCTTCCGGTACTCACCACGCAGAACTGAATAAAAAACGCACTGCATCCAAGCTGCTTTATGCATTTCTGATAGATTTATCAGAAAATCTTTCTCTCCTGCAGGCTTCTGCTCCAGACGGAAGCCACCCGATTTCCCGGCAAATCTCTGTCTACCTGGAGGATCACTACAATGAAGACATTTCCCTCGAACAGCTGTCAGACTCTCTGGGCTATTCGAAGGAATACATCTGCGGTATATACCGGCGTGATATGAAGAAAACGATTATCACACATCTTACAGAAATTCGGATTGCTCATGCGAGAACAGAACTCCTCACTAACTCGAACAAAAAAATAGCCGAAATTGCTTCAGACTGCGGCTTTGCCAGTCCAAGCTATTTCGGCAAAAAATTCAGAGAATATAATCACATGACTCCGGACCAATATCGGTTACAACAAATAATCCGATAAGAAACACATATTCATTTTTCTTAGTCTTCCCGCTCTCCGGGCAGTATCTTCTGCACCTCAAGATGTCTTTTCCCGCTCTCCTGACAGTCTTTTCAGCATCTCATGATGCCTTCTCACCTGTTCCACCTCGTCTACCAGGTATTCTATACCCCGATCCTGCTGGTCTCTCTGTCCCTCAAATTCAGAATCAATATAGCCGTCATATCCATATTCCCGCAGATATTTCATCGGTGTCTCATAGTCGATGCATTTGTCTTCATAATGGCCGGGCTGCCCGGGGATCTCAGTCATATTGTAGAATTTTCCGTGAATGCTTACAATATGCGGGATAATATCAATGATATCCTCCGGCTTTGCACTGGACTCATGTGTAGCCATTCGCTCTACATCACTTCCCGGAATCCCGTGTCCCGGAAACTTCTCGTCCACTAGTGTGAGGATCTCATCGTGTGAATAATTTGCGGCATTTTCGAGAATCCAGTCCACCGCCTCAGGGTTCTTTGCGTGGCGCTTCACATAGGCAACCGCGACCTCCGAAGGCCGATACTGGAAAATACCAAAGTCCGGAACCAGTCCGATATGCTCTGTATGCGTGCGTTCCTTTAATTCCAGAAGCTCATCCACCATGCGGAAATTTACAGCAGCCGCCATCCCTTTTTCGGCCTTGATCTGCCCGCCCGGCTTAATTGGCCAGGGAGCATGGATTTCTTTTCCGATGCGGATATCGTATTTTTCCGCAGTCGGAATACACATTTCAATAACATCTGTAGGAACAAGCACCAGTGTTCTTACATTCCGGAATCCCAGTTTGTGAGCGAGCATGATATCCTGTTTCAGATGTTCCGCCGCTTCTTCATGGGTCATGACATGATCCCGGAACTGATGCACATCCATGTAAACATCCATTGTGACCGCTTTCATACGGTATCTCGCCATATAGCTGTGCCAGTCATATATGAACTCCTCGGAAGGGAAGGGATAATGCGGAATTGCCGCTTCATCAATGATTTCAATTCCATCTGTTCCCAATCCCTCACGAACCTCGCGGATCTGTGCCTTCAGGTCCAGTTTTTTGAAGAACTGCGCCTGCTGATAGCTGTATAAGGATACTCCTCGTTTTATCATTTCTCGTCCCCTCCTTCCTGTAATTTCAGATCATAATAGCAGATGTTTGCAGTTTTTCCCGCTCCTGCACCGCTTCCCGGCACCGGAGGATTTTTCACCCATTCCTCGTCCCAGGGCATATACCCATACTGTGACAAAATTGACTGCTGCAATCCTACTCTGTGGACGCCCGGCGCAAGTCCGCCTTCCTTATCTACATAAACCATTCCTTCATCGTCAAAATCCCAGTGTTCCCAGCAGCATTTCTTGATTTCTTCGAAAGTTCGCGGTGCTTTTCCGTTAATCGCAAAGCGCTGCTTCTCTCTCGGATATTCCACACCGTCTACCGAAATATAATATCCGTTATGCAGAGACAAAAAACATCCCCGATAATCTGCAATTCGAACACCGAAACAAAATCCGACGGTCTTGCCGTCGCGGACGACATTCTTCAAGCTGTCCTTTCGGATCAGAAAATCATCAAACATCCTGTTACCTCCCTTTCTTTTAGGTTCTATTTGTGACTATTCAGCATATTACTATCTCAAGCGGAGAAGGCCACTTGCAGGCCCTCATCGAGAACTATCCTGCTCAACAGCCGCTCTGTCCGGCCGGCAGTCTGTCTGGCCGGTCAGCAGATAAGTGATAAAATTGCCTGCCTCCTCCGGTGAATCAGACCGGCTTCCTACTCCGATGGCAATGGCCTGCCCCCTCCCGTAGAAGCGATCCTTCGTGAGCCGTGTATCTTTCAATAGAATCCCCGAAGGACGGGATTCTCCATCCGATTCATCTTCACTGTAAATCAGATCATTCCTGTAGTCCTCTAGCACCGATTCCGGTAACACTTCCTCCAGGTTGAGAAACGCATGATTCTCAGCTTCCTTTTCAAACAGCTCCTCTTCTCCGGCAAAGACGTCGATTTCTCCGGAGAGAAACTGTGCAGCAAGAATCTGCAGGGAGGAAGCGGATCTCTGATCCTGCGCCCCGGAATCGTAATAGAGACTTGTATCCATCGTCAGCGTTTCGTCATCTGCATATCCGGCTGCTTTCCGGTAGTCCTCCACAAGACTGCTTTTCTCTGCCTCCAGGGAATCCGCTCCGACGAGCGTCACCTGCAGAACAGAGTCTGCCTTCCCTTCTTCCTGACCGCACCCTTCCAGAACTCCTGCCGAAAGCATACATAGAATCAGAATCAGCACCGTCCGCTTTTTAAACGTGTGCCTCGCGGCAGCAAGAATCCGATCCATGACTGCAGCGTTCTTATTCATATTTTCCATTTCTCCAGACCGGGCGGGTTGGAACAGGCTTTCCGCTTTCACCAGTATTAATCTGTTCCTTTTCACTATATTGGAGCTGTCTCGATCCGGACTTCTTCCCTTCTGTATAATCGTCATGGTATACCAGATTCCGCGCATCCTCCTCCCGCCTGTCTTCATCCGACATCCCTTTTCGGAATACTTTTTCCAGCAAGACAGAAGCAAGCCATAGAGCCGTCGCCGGCATAACCAGAACGGCGACCGGCATCAGCCAGATAATCAGAGCCGCTCCCGCCGCAAGTAAAAAGACCGCCAGAGAAACCGGAAGACTGGAAATCATCAGCAAAGCCGCATTTTTCATTGTCTGCCGCACCGTATTCTCAAACCGCGCAAGACACGCAAAGGTCCAGATTGCATATACCCCGATAAGGATCATCAGAATATAAAAGAAATACTGAGTGCCTTCCGGAATTCTCTCCTGGTGAATCAGCGTCTTCACTGCTGCCAGATCCAAGGATATGACTGTCAGCACCGCCAGAAGAATCATCCAGATCCCGGTGGCCTGTTTGAAATTTTCCTTAAAGCTTTTCATAAAGTCCGAGAGCATATAGCCCCGGCTGTTCTTGATGTTCTTCTGGATCGTATAATAGAATGCTGTGCAGGATGCCCCTGCAGTGACCACCGGAACACAAAGAGCAAGCCACAGAAAATTCAGTCCGATTACCGATAAGATCTTGCTGACCGCTGAAAAAAAAGGATTGTCCAGATCAAAGATTCTTGCCATACGACTTTACCGCCTGTCTCTCTTAATAGACTTCTGTAAATACGCGCAAATATTTGCCCCAAAACTGTCCCGGCTGCGAATTGCGCCGCCTGCGTAAGCGCGCAATCCTGCAGAAATCATTCTTTAACGCCGCCGAGCGAGATACCCGCCACGAATGCCTTCTGGAAGAAGGGATATAAAACCATGACAGGAATAATTCCAACCACTGCCATTGCCATCCGGATTGAGTTGGACGGGAGAGATGCCGCAGCGCTGCCCGTATTGACACTCATATTTGCCAGATTCCGGATGTTGTCGATAATGCTCTTCAGCAGGAGCTGAAGGGAATACAGATTTGTGTCCGTGATATAATACAGTCCGTTTGCCCAGTCGTTCCAGTATCCAAGCCCCACCATAAGTCCGATGGTCGCGAGAATCGGAAGCGACAGCGGAAGAATGATCTTAAAGTAGATGTACCACTCTCCTGCACCGTCAATCTTTGCCGCTTCAATCAGCGCGGGATGAATGTTGGTGGCAAAATTATTTTTATACAGAATGATAAAAAATCCATTCATGAGAAGCGTGGGAAAGATCAGTGCCCATATCGTATTCTTCACATGAAAGACACCCGTCCACATCAGGTAGGACGGCACAATGCCGCCATTGAACAGCATGGTGAAAAAGATCAAGAAAGTAACCAGTCCCGCCCTTTTATAATCCCTTCTTGACAACGGGTATGCAAGCAGCGGTCCCACCAGAAGGTGTATCACTGTACCAATGGCTGTGACCAGTATCGTAATCCCATAGGAACGGAGAATTCCTCCTCCATTGGAGGTAAACAGATACTGATACGCATAAGCTGAAAATTTCCTCGGCCAGAAATTATAACCGAACTGCATCAGAACAGAATCGTCCGTCAGCGAAGAAGAAAGAAGCAGAATAAAAGGAAGAATCGCACATAGCGCAAAAATCATCAGAATGATGTGAATGATGATCTGAAATCTCTTCTCTCCCTTTCCTTTTACACTTGTATCGTTCATTCAGACTTTCCTCCTTTCATCAGAACATCGCATTTTCTTTATCAACCTTGCGGACGATCAGATTCACCACAAGTACAATTGCAAAACCTACGATCGCCTGATAGGTACTTGCCGCGGAAGCAAGAGAAATATTATTGTTGACCATCAACGCACGGTACACATAGGTGTCGATGGTATTGGTCACATCATACAGCGCTCCTGCATTCAGCGGTACCTGATAGAACAGACCAAAATCCGAATAGAAGATACGTCCCACCTGCAGCAAGAACAGTGTCATGATCGTCGGCTTCAGCTGCGGAATTGTAATTTTCCAGATCATCTGCCATCTGGTGGCGCCGTCTACTCTTGCCGCCTCATATATACCATAATCAATACCAACAATCGACGAAAGGAAGATAATTCCGTTGTATCCCAGCTGCTTCCAGACATTGATGAAGATCAGTATAAACGGCCACCATGTCTTGTCCGCATAAAAGTTCGGTGCCGCAGATCCTAACGCCTTGGTAATCAGTCCCGTCTCATTGCTCAGAAACGCATATACAATATAAGAAACAATGACAAATGAAATCAGCTGCGGAAGAAGAATTGAAGTCTGATAAAACTTCTGCATCGCCTTCCGGGCGACTTCTGACAGACAGATGCCGACCACCAGTCCGGACACGATCCCCAGAACGATGAACGCCGCGTTGTACAGCAGCGTGTTTCTTGTAATTACCCATGCATCTGTTGTAGAGAAAAGATACTTGAAATTATCAAACCCGACCCAGTCACTTCCCCAGAGTCCCCTGGAATAGTCAATTTTCTTAAACGCGATGTAGATGCCAAACATCGGAATATAGTTATTGATGATAAAATACAGTAGACCCGGGAGGATCATGAAGTCCAGGGAACAGAGAACTTTATGCTCCCGCAGCGCATACAGGCCGCAGGCGATCACCAGGATACTGAGAACCACCGACGCCACCGCCCCTGTGGATGCCGCGGTCTTCTTCACTCCCTCCAGCATTCCGGCCACATTGGATGCCATAAAGGCGGAGGAGACAAGACCGGCAATTCCCGCTATCGTCATGATTTCTTCTGAAACCACCCGCTTTCTGAGCTTAATAAGGGATGAAATCAGAACAACAGCCATGGATGCCACAAAAATCCAAAGAACCGTGCTCTGTCCCACTTCATGTCTCCCTCCTGCAATTTTCGTGCCAAACAGCAGGGATCTGCCCAGAATGCCATAGGTTCGCCGCTTATACTGATAGGTGGCATAGGGGAGGATGTATAACAGCGCCACCGCCGCAACGGCAAGTACCGCAGGCGCCAGCCGCAAAAGGGCTTCCGGAATTCCCGGCTCCGCTTTATTGGCACGCTGTATTGTTGTGTTTCGATTTTTTGTGCTCTGTGTCTTCATAATCCGTTCTTTTCCTCATAAGAAGAATATCCGGGCAATGCCGGATATTCTTTTCAGCTGTATTATTTTTGCTCTGCTTTCCAGTTATCCAGCTGTTCCTGATAATAGTCGAGGTACTTTTGCAGTCCCGCGCCCTCCAGCTCACTGTTCATCGCATCTAATGTACTGATATCGGCGGATCCGGATTCCAATGCATTTTCGTATTTCTTCAGAACCGCTGAAAGCGCCGTCTGCTCGTTTGCGATGGGTTCGGTGTTGACCACTAAACCAAAATACGGAGAAATCTCGGCATTATCCAGAGCTTCCTTTGCTTTTGTGCGGAAATCCGATCCTGTGCCCTCCGCAGGATATGCATTAAACTGGTTTCCAAAGAAGAAGTCACTGTTCTGGTACTCCTTGGTATCCAGAAGCTTAGCTTCTCCCTGGTCATTCAGTTCATAATCCCTGCCCTCAATGCCGTATACAAAGAGGTTCTCGATATCCGGATCGGTGTACATCAAATTCATGAAAGCCACAGCCGCTTCCGGCTCTTCAGAGGTTGAGGGAACAGACCATCCCCAGGTGTTTACATTCGAGGACTGTACCGGAACATCCAGGTATGGCACGCATACCACATCGTATCCGGTAGCAGATTTCTTCGCCTGTTCTACGCCGATTTCAGACTGAACAGTATATGCGAAGGTCACGCCGTTGGCCATCTGCTGATCTGCTCCGTCCTGCGCGGTGGCAGAATCCTTATAGATCAGATCGCTGTTATAAAAGTCGATGGTTCTCTCAACACTCGCCTTGTAATCATCGCTTGCAAAATAATTGTCCACGGTACCGTCATCATTCGCCCGGATAATCCGGTTTGCGTCCCCGAGAACGTCAAATCCATAGTCATCCGCAAAGCTGTCCGCAGCGGTATCTGTATAAGTTCCCATCATGACATTTCCCTGCGTATCTGCATTGCACAGCATGGCAGTCGTCTTCATATTGTCCGGAAGCTTATCCTGAGAATCATGAACCGTCTGGAGAAGTTCCTTGAACTCACTCCACGAGGACAGGTTCTGTGCCTTTTCCGTAAGTCCCAGTTCATCCAGGATATCCTTGCGCATGATAATGTAATAACTGGAATTGTAAGTTCTGTATGCAGGAAGCGCGTAAACCGCTCCGTCAATGGTAGTCGCCGGGAGATATTCGCTCAGCAGTTTCTTGGCATCCGGCGCATAATCATCCAGATACTCAGAAATGTCCATCAGCTGATTCTGTGCCGTAAAGGTGGAGAAGCTGGTGGTCGGCATTGCCGTATCCATGATCAGGTCTACCTGATCACTTCCTCCGGTCAGCATCAGCGGCATCTGCTGCATATATGTCGCAATATCAAGAATGTGATAGTTTACATGGACGCCGATCTTCGCCTCAGAGATCTTGTTGATCTCATCCATGACCTCATCCAGCCCGTTTTCACCAAAAAATCCCAGACCGTACATCTCGATATCTACAACATCTCCATCGGAAACCTTCTTTGCCGCTGCCGATCCTGACGTTGATGATACACTGCTGCCTGAACCTACAGCCTCCGTTGATTCTGCAGAAGCTGCAGATTCCGAGGTCTCTGCTCCCTCCTCTGTTGCTGTTCCTCCGCAACCGGCAAGAACCGATGCCGCCATGATTCCGGAAAGAATAATGGATACCAGCTTCTTTTTCATGCTTTTCTCCTCCCAAATACGTAATACTCAATTTTACAGCACTCTCCATATGGCACTGGCACCATATGCGCTGTATGATTTGCTTGTGATGACAGTATACCCAAAATAACGGTTCATCTTCTCTTTCACAGGTAAGCTTTTTTCTCCCTGCACTTGCTCATTTTTATGATCTTTGATATAAAAATTCACTCATGCGAGTCGCGCATTAATTTTTTAATATGTTTTTTTAATCTTTTCTTTTATTTTTCTTCGTGATTTTATATAATTCCTGGTATAATCCGAAGTATATGATGTGATTGCATCTGAATCATTTTAAAAATCACACACTATTTCAGGTTCATAGCTCATTGCACAAAACCGTGGAGGTGCCCAGTGTACGAAATTTCATCTGTTATTCCGCCTGTCTGCTCCTTTTTCGGACAGATTTCCAAGTCTTTTTCAATGCAGCGGCCTTCGTCTGACTTTTTTTGTCTTCTGTCGGGGAGTCTGAAAATCCAGACCAATAAGGATTCCTATCTGCTTGCTCCTTCCGACATTCTTTATATAAAACCGGATGAAACCTGCTCCATAATCCCTCTGAAAAGCTCCACCGTCATCCTGCTTGAATTCCACCCCTGGCTTCTGGCAGATGTGTTAGGCCCGGAATATTCAGAACTCTCCTATTTTTCCGGACAGCACCCCTCCTCTGAAAAGAGAGAATACGCCGCAGATCTCGCCTCTCTCGTTGCTTCCTGTCACACCCACCGTTCCTCTGGCCCACGAACGCAGATTCTTCTGCTGGCCTTCGACTTCCTGCGTCATTTTTCCGCGGAAAGAAGCAATTGCACGGACAGCTATGAAGACCGTTTAATGAACTATATCAATGAGAACTACCGCTCCCGCTGTCTTCTGGAGCATGCCTCGAAAGAGCTCGGATGCACCCCGCAGTATCTTTCTTCCTTCATCCGCAAAAAAATGCATACCGGTTTCATAGAACTTGTCACGAAGCCCCGTCTGGCACTGGCACTCCTTCTTCTCCAGAAGACAGACGAGCCTCTGTCGCGCGTCGCTTCCCTGTCCGGATTTCCTAACCAGGCGTCTTTCCTGAAGGCATTCGAAGAATCGTTTCATACCACTCCCGGAAAGTATGTGAACCTGCATCGGCTTATGGCAATTCCTCCCATGCCGCCGGAGTTTATGCGAATCACAGACTATCCACTGATCATGGATTATCTCTACAATTATCTTCCCGGAAGCTTTGACGCACCTGAAAAAGCTCCCGCGAGCACAACAGTCACAGCCGACATCTCCCCTTCTCCTTCAGAAGTCCTGAGATGCCCCTGGAATGTGCTCTTCAATACAGGCGCTGCCTCTGATTTTGAAAATCCCAGATACCGTTATTCTCTGAAAATCATTCAGGACGCGCTTCATTTTCAATACGCACGTTTTCTGGAATTCTCAAAGCTGATCCGGCATCCTGATCCACCAATCCGAACTTACTATGATTTCAGCCGTTTTTTTGACGCCGTAGATTTTATGCTGAAGCTTCATCTGAAACCGTTCATCGAGCTGAGCGGCAAACCATTTCATATCTATCAGGAACCGGAAGATCCGAACAGCGATTACCGGAATCTTGCAGACTATACTTCCTATGACAGAGAATTCCCGGAGCTCTTTTCGGCTCTGATCCGGGCATGTGTGAACCGCTATGGAATAGAAGAAGTTTCCTTGTGGCAGTTTGAGCTCTGGGCGCGATACAGTGCGAGCCTTGCTTCCATGGAACCACCGTCAAAATACTCGCGCCGTTTTCAGCAGACCGCAGCGCTTCTGAAGAATATCCTCCCCGAGGCAAGGCTTGGAGGTCCCGGCTTTAATCTTTACAGAGAACCGGAAAGCTATCGCACATATCTGACCTCGCTGTGCCATATGACACACCGGCCGGACTTTATTTCCGTAATCTACTTTCCTTATCTTCCGGTAAATTCTCACGATGACGGCAATTATCCGGTAAGCTCCGAGACAGATCTGCTGCAGATCAAACTAACTGCTATGAGTGAAATTCTCAGAGAGGAAGGTTTTGCCCATACGCCGCTCTATGTAACAGAGCTTGGAGCCTTTACAAGTTCGGGAAATTTCATCAACGATTCCACCTACCCTTCAGCATATCTTGTGTATCAGATGATTCAGAACCACTCTCTTGCGCAGGTAATTGCTTACTGGCTGGCATCCGACACCTCTCTCCAGTACGAAATCACCGGAAGGCCTTTCTGGGGCGGCAACGGCATCGTATCCGCCAGCGGACTGCCGAAATCCGGTTTTTATGCTCTGCGCATGCTTAATCTTCTGGATAATATCTGTGTCGCGCGATCACGAAACTATATCGTAACGAGAAACGGGGCAAACTGGCACATCCTGTTTTTCCGTCTGGTTCGGCTGAATAAGGAGTTTGCCATGACTCCCCGCGGAAAAGATGTCCTTCACTATCCGTTTTCTGCCTTTGAGAGTGAACCCCCGCTGGATCTGACGCTGCGTATCAGAGGCGTCGAACCAGGCAATTATCTGATGCGTGAAGAACAGATCGACCTGCTTCACGGAAATATACTGAACAGCTGGCGAAAGCTCAATTACTGGAATGATCTCCGTGCGGAGGAGTATGAATTTCTTCTCCATGATTCCGCTCCAGCTGTCGAGATACAGGCAGTAACCGTCGAAGACCATTTCGACCTGACCGCTTCTCTGAGTTACAATGAAGTCCGCCTGGTAACGCTTGAGAAGCATATATAAGGACTTAAGGAGCAAATGGTGAATACAAAATCAAAGAATAGGGTAGTGTCAACTAATCTATGAAAATCAAGAGACAAAGAAATGACTGGAGGTATTTGCATGAAAATAAACAGACATATCCATGTTGATATCCACGCTCATATCCTGAATACGTTTTATCTGCACGCGCCGGCATCAGAAGACTTTCGATTCTTTATCCCCCTCAGCGGATCCATCACGCTTATCCTTCCGGATGAATCTGTTCCCTGTATTCTTCCTCATCACGGCGTGATTCTGATTGCTCCCGAGAAGGAATTCTCCTGTATCTCTGTAGATACAGATTCTCTTCTCTGTATTTCCGTCAACCGTTCCTTTATCAGTACCATAGAAGAAGACGGCAGATCAATTCTCTGCAATTCGGTCAAGGACAGCGACAATCCCTATTACCCGACCCTTATTGATATATTGATACGAATCGGCTCCGCCTACATTACAAATCAGGATGAAACTCTCATTTTGTCCCTGCTGCTTGAACTGCTCGAGCAGCTTAGCCAGAGATTCACCCATACCGCCGCACTATCCGCCAGATTTTCGAACACCTCAGCAGAGTCCAGGGCCCAGAAGCTTTACGACTTTCTTGAAGCCAACTATGGTCAGCCCCTGTCTCTGTCCGGACTGGCCAGTACATTTTTTCTGACTCCGCAGTATCTGTCTCAATTTATAAGAAAGAATTTTGGAAAAACTTTTTCCACACTTCTGCGGGAGATAAGGCTGGAGCATGCCGTCTTTGACATTGAAAACACCAACCGCTCTATCACGGATATCGCACTTACCAACGGCTTTCCCGGAATTTCATCCATGGAAAAAGCATTTCGCGCCAAATACGGAATGCCCCCTGCCGTTTATCGGACCCGCAAGAAAACAGAAGGGAAGAATCCTGACGCAGTCAGCGCACAGATTACATGGCAGAATATTGCCAGCCAGCCGGTCAGCATGAATCTGACGCTTTCCTCCGACGAATTGACCCCTTTTCAAAAAAACTGGCAGGATACCATTAACATCGGTCCGCTCTCCAACATGCTGAAGGATTCATTTTTTCTCGGCCTTGAAACATATGGAGATCGTCTTCCTTTTCGCTGCTTCCGATGCTTTAACCTCTTCACGGAAGAACTGGTTCGCATAAATCCCCGAAACGGAGCATTGGACTTTTCCAATCTCGATCTTGCCGTTGAATCTGCCAGGCAGAGAAATATCTCCCTTTTTGTAGATTTTACTTATAATCATGATCACGGAGATCCCGCTGGTCAGCATGACCTCTCCCAGAATCCACACATACTAAACGCAGTACTTCGGCACCTGATCAACAGCTACGGTCTTCCATATATGAATACCTGGCACTTTGAGCTTTCCGTTTTGCGAAGACCCGGCGAGTATTCTCTGGAAAAAGCCTCTGACTATGCAGCTCGCTTCCGATATTACCAGAGCCATCTTCATCAGTTTCTTCCGGAAGTTCAGCTGGGAGGGCCTCAGTTTCCAATGTTTTTCGGCATACACGAGCTGCAGAATCTGCTGGATGGGCTGTCACAGGAGATGATATCGTTCGGATTTTTTTCATTCTTCGGGTACTTATACGAGCACACGCCCACAGTGTCAATAAAGGAAACACTGATGTCACCGCGTCGGGACTGTCTGTTTCTTCAGCTGAAAGCCTGTCTCGAAACAATCCGGAAATATCCACTATACCGAAATATCCCCGTCCGTCTCACGGACATCGGATCCATGCTCTTCGGCTCTGCTTATCCGGTTCAATCCTGCTTTCAAAGTGCTTTCCTGTGTTATAACGTCCTTAATCTGAGATCTCTGTGTGACCAGATCATTTACTCGACCCTGATTGATACCAGAAGAATGTCCTCCTTTATCTCTCCGTCACACGAACAATCCGCCCTGATCGCCGCAAATGGAATCCAGATGCCTGTCTTTCACAGCTTTCAGATGTTGAGGCGTCTCGGATCTTATCTGTGCAGCTCCGGCAGAAACTACTGCTTCACCAGAAATTCCGGGCAAAGCTTTCAGCTGCTCGTATATAACTATGCGCACTTCAGCCCTGCCTTCTGTATGTCGCCGGACCGGCATCTGAAAATAGAGGAAACTTATTCTGTTTTTAACGAAGAAGAAAACGAGACATGGAATATCAGAATTTCCGGTCTTCCATCCGGACGTTACAAAGTGACAGAATATATCCTGAACCGCGCCAATGGAAGTGTTCTGGACAAATACCTGCGTATCATGGAATCCAGCGGAATCAACTCCGAGGATCTCGAAAAAGCAATTATGAATCTTCGAAACGATGAAATTTCCTACTACCGGGAGACCTCTGTTCCAAGACAGAATATTTCCTTCATGCAGGCCGACCCCGATTTGCACCTGCATTTTCACCTTCGCCCTCACGAGATCAGGGAATGGGTGTTTACTCATATTCTCTAATATACGCCATCAAAAAGGCGTTTGCTCATATTGTCCGGCAAGCAGAGAAAATCGGGTGGTTCAATCCCATTTCCGGATTAAGCCGCCCGATTCTCAGACACAGGCAGATATCAGACTGCCTGTGCCTATTAAAATATCATTTGTACAAAGTGGTTAAATCTATAAATCCTCTTTCTATTGTATAATAGCCTTTGATATCCTTAGCTGTGATCGCAGCCTTCATCTCCTTGTACATATTGGAGAAATACATGTCCTTCTTCCAGGTCTGTTCCAATGCAGCAGCTTCTTCCTTTGCCTTTGAACGGTCTGTTTCCGCGATAAACGCCTTAACCTGCTCCTCAATCTCCGGTGTGGTGTATTTTGACCCGCCGATATTGAAATTATCAATACAGGACTGTATAAAGAAAGGCATCATAGCCGGATAGCGGGCATCGCAGAGATCACCCACACAGATGATGTCATAGTCGCCTCCGTTCGCCGCCTGCACAAACTGCGGGGTGTCTACGATGTTGATGGTAAGATTGATTCCCGCCTGTCTCAGACTCTCCTGGAGCACTGTGAACATGTTCGACATATCCTGCATCCCGACAATGGTTATATCCAGTCCGTTCTCATATCCCGCTTCCTTCAGAAGTTCCTTAGCTCCTTCAATATCCTGTTTTCTCTCTTCAGGAGTGAAAGTTTCCGTATAATATGGGCTGCTCTCTTCAAAGTAACCGAGAGCCGGCCCCGAAAAACCTGCGGTTCCCACATTTGCCACTGCGTCAAAGTCAATGGCTTTGTCGATTGCCTGTCTGACCTTCAGATCCTTGGTTGCGCCGGCTTTATTTCCCATATTATACCAAAGGTGCGTCACCTGCCCGAAGGAATAAGCAATTACATTGTCAGAAGGATTCCCTACAAAAGAAACTGCTGTATTCAGCGGCATATCATAAGCCACCTGAATATCTCCGGATTCTACCGACATCTCACGTGATGCAGCATCCGCTACAAAGATCAGCTTGATCTCTTTGAAATATCCTTTATAATCCTTGTCATAATAATTATCATTGCGTTCCAGAGTAATGTACTGTCCGTTCTTCCATTCTTTGAACCTATAGCGTCCGACTCCCATAACCGGATTCTTATCCGCGGCTTCCGGTCCTCCCAATGCATTCACTTCATCCTCAGACACAATCCCGAAGTTCGACCAGGCCAGCATGTAAAGCATATCCGGTGCCTCTGTATTAAATCCGATGGTCACCGTGTGCTCATCATCAGCTTCTGCTCCGCTCAGAAAACGCCCGGTATCGCTGCTTGCACTGTACTCCATCCAGCAGTTTACAGAATATACGACATCGTCAGCCACAAGAGGCGTGCCATCTGTCATAGTAACATCATCACGCAGAGTAAATTTACAGTGTGTACTGTCCACCCAGTCCCAGGATTTTGCCAGTCTGGGAACTACTTCACCGCTGGTTCTGTCAACCGATACCAGACCGTCCATGATGGCAGCGTCAACAATCTGTGCTTCGTTCTCCACTTTTCCGGTTCCAGCTCCCCAAAGACCAGACGGCTCCGCCGAAAATGCAACCGTTACCGTTTCATCTGATGTCTCCGTATTTTTCGGATCTGCATTTGCGTCCAGAACACCTTCTACACCTGTGTTCGATTTTTCATCCGCCACAACGGAAGATGCCGTCTGCGAACCTGACTTTACATTTCCTCCTGCTTTCCCGGAAGCGGAGCCGCAGCCCGCTAATGATACTGCGGCTGCTGCAGCCGCTATTATCGCAACAATCCTTTTTGCCTTCATATTAGTTCCCCCAATACCTTGCCAATCTCCCGTTTTATCCGGGAAGTATTATTTTTCTTCCATCAAAAATGTATCGTTTCACCCGTTGCTGCGGATTTGTAGATAGCTTCTACCACACGCACTACCGTAACCGCCTGCTCAGGAAGCACGGCAGGATCTCCGTCACTCTGAATTGCGTCAATCCAATGATTGATATCGTAAGCATTCATATCCATTTTCTCTTCAATTTTCTCTGTGGTAGTAGTAAGTTTTCCATCAACTACTCTTGTGAGACGAACGTGATCTTCGAATCCCGGTCCGACCATATCTGCGCCAGCCTTATTTCCGCAGATCTCAGCTACCACGCCCATGGCAGGCTGGATAAGATTGCTTGCCCACGCTGTTTCCATGTAAATGAGCATACCATTCTTCATCGTGATCATGGCCATTGCGGTGTCCTCCACATCAAAATGTTTCGGATCCCACGGACCCAGGTCATTTCCCTCCGGAAAATTCTTCATCTTATCAAAGGTTACGCCTCTCACGCTTTCCACTTCATAGTTGTCTGTGAGCCACATCGGAAGATCAATGGAATGAGGGCCGCCATCCATCAGAACGCCACCTCCGTTCAGCTCCTTAGACGTATACACGCCATATGCAGGAAGCCTTCTGGGCCGAAGCTGCTGGGATTTGATGTAAAAAATATCTCCGAATACACCGTCCTTAACCATCTGTTTCATACGCATCGGTGCCGGATTGTATCTCCACTGAGTACCCGTAGTGAACTTCAGATGTGCTGCCTTCGCTGTATCCGCCATGGTCTTTGCATCCCGATAGTTCAGCGCGATCGGTTTTTCACAGTGAACGTGTTTTCCGTTCTCAAATGCCGCCATCGTGATCTCATAATGGAGTGGATTCGGTGTGCACACATGCACCACGTCCACATCCTTGCTGCGAACCACCTCTCTCCAATCCGGCGTAATCACAGCGCCGTTAAGGCCAAACTCTTCCTTTACCTTCTGTGCTTTCTCCGTATCCACATCACAGAGCACGGTGATTTCTACATCATCTCTCTTGATCAGATTCGGAATATGTTTTGTTGTAGCAATGACGCCGGTACCGATAATAGCAATGTGCAAAGTTTTCATCTTTTTCCTCCCTGTTAATTTCCTTGTATTTTCGTGTTCTGATTGACCTCGTTCTTTGTTCATCTTGCCCTGCGTTCTATGGTTCTATAGCTCTGTGGTTCTATAGTCCCACAGTATCTGCAGCCTGCGCTCAGAGACTCTTTTCGAAAAGCGCCTTGCAGGCAAGTACACTCTCCTCTTTGCCTGCCGTCGGCAGGTACTCAAGTCCAAAGCATCCCTGATATCCCGATTCCTGAATCGCGTGAATGACTGCCGGATAGTTCAGCTCTCCTCTGGTAATCTCATTTCTTCCTGGCACAGAGGCCGCATGGAAGTGGCCGATTTTCCCGATATTCTCCGTGACGGTCTGGATGATATTGCCCTCCATGCACTGAAAATGGAAGATATCATAGAGCAGACGAACCCTTGGACTTTCAACCTGCCGGATGATATCAAAGGCTTCCTCAGAATCGGTAAAATACTCCCCGGAAATCGGCTCCAGAATCAGTGTGATTCCGGCCTCTTCCGCAAGCGGAGCCATCTTTTTTAATCCTGCGATGATTGCCTTTTTGTGTTCCTCATGATCCACTGCAGAATTGGCCCCGGCAGTTACAATGACATTCGGACACTCAAACTGCCTGGCAACTTCAAGCGTCTCCTTGAGTCCGGCCAGCGCTTCGTCCAGTTTCGACGGATCATCCAGATTTCCTCTGTCTTTTGCGCAAATAGCAGAAACGTTCAGCCCAAGCTCCTTTTTCTTCTCAAGCAGACGTTTCCAGTCTCTCCCGTACCAGTCCCAGAATTCCACGGTATCAATGCCAGTCTTCTTCGCGAGGTCCATTCCCACCAGCAGCTTTTCTGTATCCGCAAATACAGGGCCTGTAGGGCCGATCTCAAGATACAGCAAATCCAGACATAAACTCAGTTTCATAGAAAACCCTCCTCCTACATTCAACAGTCTTCAGCAGTTCTGCCCGCCAATTTTCACTCATCCTGATGCAGCACTGCTCTGTTCTTGAATATAAGTATATCGAACGTCCTCTTGGCCCGCGTTCTATATAGGGTTCTTTGGTTTCATTATCAGCGCACAGGTGCCGTACAAGATGCATTGGTATCAGATTTGAAACCTGAACGTTGTAATTTAAGAATTTCCTGATAAAATAGTTACAGTGTCAAAAATCATGACCCACATCGCATTGTCTGCGTAACCGGGTCAATGCAGAAATAGATTTATCACAATCACAAATAGAAAGATTAGACCAGCCCTTCCCCTTATCGGGATACTGTTTTATAAGAGTAAAGCCATGAATGTACTTCAGAATCTTATCGGATTGTATGATCACCTGATGCCGGACAGTACTTATCGAAGCGTGATCAAAAATATTCTTACGCACCTGCCGGAAGCTGCGGAATCCAATATCTATGAGCTCGCAGATCTGACCGACTCCTCCCGTACAACGATACGCCGAATGCTGTCCATGCTCGGCTACGGAAATTATCAGGACTTTCACTATGAGCTGAGACAGGCAGTTCACCACTACTCCTATTATAATCGCCTGATGGACACATCCCGGCTGAACGACAACGGCGCATTAATCCGGAAGATTTCAGAGCAGATGGAATCCACACATGTTTTGATGCAGAAAACATTTCGGGAAGATTCCCTTACCACACTCGCCCGGCAGATTCACGAAGCCGACAAAGTTTGTTTTTTCTTTCCTTATCACACAGCTGCCATCAACTCCTTCCAGCAGAATCTCGCCATGACCGGAATTGAGACCTGTGTAGCGGAATTGCCACCCGAGATCATGCTTTATGCGGATACACTGACCAGCCGTTCTATCATTTTCAGCCAGACCATCGAACACGCAGAAACAATGGATATGACCCCTGTCTTCCGGAAAATCCGCCATACCGGTGCTTACGTAATTCTTCTCAGTTCCAAAGAAAGTCAGTATGCAGAATTTGTCGATCAGCAGCTGTTTCAGGGAGTGGATATTTCCAATGCCCTGGAAAGCGTCCTTCTTTCTGAAACATTTATACTGACGCTCAGTGAAATATACCGTCGGCTCTATCTCGACACAAAACCGGCATCCGGAACAAAAAATTCTTAAAAACAAGAACGGCTTATCACCTGCAGTTTACGTGAATCTTTCTCACGCGCCGCATGTGACAAGCCGTTCCTGTATTATCACTTATACTGTCCTATCACTTAAAATGTGTTTTCTCCTATACTTCCCTCATCCGAATCCCTGATTATGTATCACCATATCAAACGCGTTACAAATCCAGCAGCCTTTTCTCCATCTGGAACATTCTCTTTGTATATTCAGTCCCGCCGCAGCCAAGTTCATCTTCGTATTCACAAATCAGATATCCGTTAAAATCTGAATCTTTTAACACCGGAAAGATCCTGGCATAAGGAATGCTTGCCTCTTGGAAATCCTTATCAAGATAGTGATATTTGCAATGACACTCCACGCTGTACGGAAGAATGTCTTTCAGTTCCTGAAGCAGACCGGAGAGTGCGCTCTCATCATGAAATTGAACATATCCCCACATACCGGCAAGAGCAGGCATGATCGCTGCAGAGGCGCCGGCCGCCATAACCTCTTTCACCGCTGTCTCCTGAGACACGCCTTTCTCACGCAACCTTTGGGCAAGCAGAAGATGCTCTTCCTTTACTCCTGCTTTTAAGGCTTTGATCCATTGCGGACGATTCGGATGTACTGCCAGAAATCCAAAATCCGGCACAAACCCCAGATATTTAGATCCGGTCTGTCTGATAACATCCAGATATCTCTGCATCACAGGCGAACCCGGTGTCTCCGGGTTGTGAATCTCAATGCCGCATCGTACATCAAAGAGCTCCGCATATGGCGCAAGCCGGGCAAATGCCTCCGGGCTCATCATGTACTGAACCCGCATGACCTTACATCCAAGCTTATTTGCCGATTTCAGATCGATGATTGCATCAGCCAGCATTTCATCATCCGTCAGATTTCGGTCTGTCCGCATTCCTTTATCGTTATTTGCTCCGTAGGACACCGGACCTATTCCGTATTTACGTTTCAAATCGTTAACCAGTCCCAGAAATTCATCACTGACATTCGGGTAAGAAGGAATCATCTGCGTCGCAACGATCTCATACCCCGATGCTCCTGCAAGTGCCGCTTGCTTTACGCATTCCTCAAAATCATACTGAAATCTTGCATATTCTGTTCCGTAGCAAAACAGGGTTGCACCCAGCTTCATCTGGCTCATTCTGTCTCACCTTCCTTCTGGTCCTTTACATTGACAGTAACTTTTTCTCCCGAATCAAGTGCCATAAAGTCATGTCCCGGTCCGATTTGCATATACGGAACGCGAAGCATCAGACGGAAATCCAGCTCATGCTTCCCATCTCCTACGCCGCCTTTTCGGATAACGCGAATCCTGGCCGGCTGCACCTGGCTCCAAAACTCTGTAACTGCATAAGAAAGTTTGTAAACCGGCATTTCCTTTCCATTTAATTCAAAGGTCACTGCCTCTTGTGGCATCTTCTCTCCATCCAACCATACTTCCAGCAAATCGATGTCCGAGAGATAATGTCCTCTATAATAGGCAAGCTGAACATCAAATTCAAAACCGTTTTTTCTCCCGTTAATATAATAGTTTCTGAAGGTATCAGTCTTTACAATCGATCCGTTCAGATTCATTCTCATCGCAAATCCCATGATCTTCCTCCCTTCCGGATTGCCGGAACCAAACGTCTACATGTTAAGTAAACGCCCATACGATAAGTCGTGCCACAAACTGTATTAAACCAGCTGCTTCCTTGCACGTGACGTGAACCCTTTTTTCAGAACTCTTATCTTTGCCTTTTTAATTTGAAGTCAAAATTTCCTTTCCAGTTATGACTTTTTCATCCGGATCACTTATTTTGGATCACTGTATAATAAACCTTTTATCTCTTCTGACGCCTAAGCTGATCCGCTTTAACCATTAAATAACCAATCGAAAAATCTGCTGTCAGACTGGTTCTAGACTTTTCACATTTCACAGCCGAACCAAAAGGGGCAGATTTTTCATTAACATTCTTCCAGAAAAATATCCTGTCCGGAGATATAGTACTGTCCCATCATAGGTATATGCTTCTGAAAAGCAGGTCCGCCAATACTATTCATAAAATCTTCTTTCGTTTCCCATTTTGATACAAATATAACTCTGCCTGGAACTTTGTGATCAACTCCGACATTCATTTCAATACAGCCTTTTTCTGTTTTTGTATCTTCTGCAAATGCTTTTGCCAGAGGCATATATGCCGCTACATCTTTTACTCTGTTATCATTTAATACGATTACCATATCTTTTTATCTCTCTACTTTCTTTTATGCATATTTACCAAAGAAGCCTGATTTCAAGCCATCTCTGGCAGTGTCATAAAGTTTCTTGGACTACAGACAAAACAATGTATGGGCGAAAAGCTGCATCCTGATGCTTCTCTGTGCTGCTTTTCCAGGAATAAAGGTTCATGAAATAAAACGTCATCCTTTTTATGAAGGCGAATCGTTCCCCTTGGTTCCCTATGGCTGCCACCCTCTCATGTCTAACAGGATCATCCATTGCTCAGCTGATGTCCCAAATTCCTTCGTTCAGCCTGTCCATAGTTCGGGCGCCGCTCTTGCTCCTATACGGGGTCTTGCCCCAAACGATATGCTTCAGCAGCTTCGCTCTGCTTTGTCTTCGTAGGGAGCACTCCTGTAATTCAGCGCCAATTGATCATCTGGCGGACGTTCCCTGTTACATTCGTGCTGTTTGTTTACTTGTTGCTGTTATGCCGTTGCCGGCCTGATGATGTCCTTCTGCAGCTTCTTCGGATCATAGTCACATCCATGCTTCAGGATCGCGTAGAACACCCGTATTGCCTTGCATTCCACCGCTATCTTTGCCTGCATGCTACCCAGCGGATGACACATCCTGTTGCGATAATACAGGAACAGATCGCCGAACGCTGGATCCCATATCATCAACGCCCTTGCTGCTTCATACATCACCCTGCGCAGTCTTCGCCTCCCGCGCTTGCTGATCCCGGGCTTGCCTTTCCGCTTACCGGAACTAAGTTTTGTAATCTCCAGTCCCGCAAGTTTCTGGATCTGTTTCGGATCGGTGAAACGTCCGATATCACCTACCTCTGCTATAAATCCCGCAACCGAGCTGAACCCTACTCCTTTTATGGCGAACAGTTTCTCCACGTTCGGTACTAACATCACCTTTTTCTGCAGAATTTCATCAACCCGCTCAAGCTGTTCCTGCTTCCTGCGGTAATCGCTGATCAGCACCCAGATACGGAACCTGGCTGCTTCTCCACCTTGCAGTCCGACGCTTTCCTGCGCTGCTTCTATAAGGGTCTGTGCCCTGCTGATTCCTAATCTCCCGCGCAGCTTCGCGTCCTTCCAGATCTGCTTTATCCCTTCTGCACCAAGCTTTATGATGTCTGCTGGAAGTGGTGCCTTCTCAAGTACCAGAAACCCGCTTTCTGCATCGAACTTATTGTAAACTTCCAGATATTCCGGGAAGTACTGCTGTAGCCATGTCTGGATCTGATTCGATAGTCTTACGTGCTGTTTCATGATCTGATCCCGGCACACCTGTGCTTCTCTGATCTCCGCATAGTTACCTTCCGGTATATATGCTGTACTGTATCTGCCTTCCCTTACCAGTCCGGCTATCGTCTTGGGATCTTTGATGTCGTCCTTCTCAGGACTGTTATCATCAAGTTCCTTGCTTCTGTTAACACTGTACGGATTTACAACTACCAGTTTCAGTTTGTGATCATGGAGAAACTTCTGAAATGTGAACCAGTAGTGCCCCGTCGGCTCACAGCCGATGATTACCTTCTTCATTCTGGTACGTTCTTTTATTTCTTCCAGCCACTTGTAAAATATGTTGAATCCGGCAGCTGAGTTGCTAAATGAAAGAGCTCTTCTTGAGAACTCTAGACCTCTGTAATCAAACGCCCTTGCGTAGTGCTTCTCCTCGCCGATATCGACTCCGATAACAAGAGTATCCGAAGAGACTTGAGAAATCCGTTCATTCTGTTTAGTATTTCATAGTGAAACCTCCGATTCGATTGTTGTGTGTTTCATCCGGTCAGATGACACCTCAATCTTACCTGAGGTTTCTTTTTATTCAATTGGCGTTATATATGAATTACAGGAATGCCGCGCAGGAATCGGTGTCGCCCTGGCTCCTGCCAGAACTCCCGCCCCACCCCAAGTATGCTTTATACCGATCTCTGAACCCCAATGTACCAGATACATAATCGCTCAAAGCCGTTCACAGCGTCCAATTGTGAAAAAAGTATTTGAGTGTATTACTTCCATTCCATACCACGATTTTGTTAATTCGGAATCTGATTGAAAGCGTCCTTCTTTCTGAAACATTTATACTGACGCTCAGTGAAATATACCGTCGGCTCTATCTCGACACAAAACCGACATCCGGAATAAAAGATTCCTAAAAAACCGGCTTGTCACCGTGGTTTTGCATGGATCTCTTCTCATGCGCCACCTGTGACAAGCCGTACCTGTATCTTTACTTATTTTGAATAGCCGTATCGAAATTCCGGATTCTTTCCTTCATCAGTTTGTCCAGCTTCTCTTTATTATTCATGATCTTCGGCGCACAAATCGCTCCGAAGCCCTGAATTTCCACGGTGTGCTCGCGAAGTCCCTTGAAGGTTCCTCTTGCCCGCTCCTGCTGTTCCTTGGAAAATTCGACATGAACCGCGCCATTTTCGATGGAAAGCTCACCCTCGATTCCACAAATCGGGCATTCTACACGGGTAGTACCCGGAAGAATGGTGATGATTCTCTGATGGCAAACCGGACATACCCCTGCCGGCTTGGCTGTGCTCTGGAAGAACTCTACGCTGTCATCATCGTATCCCTGAACCGTCCGTCTCCCCATTTCATGCATATCATTCATCAGTTGATCGTCAAGATACGGATTTGCAATCGTACCCATGGAGTTTGCATTGTAATTTCCCATTACCTTCATCATAGGTGGGAATCCGAACAGATGAAGCGTCGCGGTTCCCATGGATGTCCAATTCTCTGTTGACGCCCCGCCTACAGAAATATAAGAAACTGTTCTCTTCTTCAACCGTTCCATTGGGAAGTCATCTGCATTACCCGGCATTTCTCCCTTTCTTCTTTTGTCCAGAACCCAGGTAATTGCCGAATAGTCATGTCTGCAAGAGAATCGATCTACAAAATCTTTAAACTGACCCACAGGTTGCAGAACATAGACGGGAGCCCCAAGAATAATGGCATCTGCCCAGCGGACCTGGTTTTCCAGTTCCTGAAAATCATCCTTGAAAACGCAGTCATTATCTTTTCCCTTTTCCAACGCAGTGGAGCAGGCCCCGCATCCCCTGCACCTTCCAATGTTCATATTGCAGGTATTAACAAAACGGATCTCCGCATCCGCATCTGCCTCACGGCAGCCGTAGAGGGCTTCCTTGACCAGAATGTCCGTGTTTGCATTTTTTTTGCCAAATGAAATTCCAAGAATGTTCATATGATTTCTCACTTTCCATTTTGTGAATCCGAATGTTCCGGATTAGCAGTAGTTTCGAGCGCACGCTTTTTTAGTATGTACATCTCTCAGTACTCCTATCATATTAACATTACACCCAAATTCTGTATTCTCGCATACTCACCGGAAATGAAGAATAAATTGACTATTACAGTTTATGATATCCCAGGATCAGGTCAAATAAAATGATTCAATTATAACCAGCAAAACGTAATAAATCATTCACAACATATATGGAAGGCAAAGACACGACCATCCGTTGATATGTTCTGGCACCTGCGCTGTTTATTTCTCATAATTATCATTCTTTGTATCAATCTGCCTGATCCTGGGATGTCCAGTATGAACGGAATAATATGGGGTTGTTGTTCCGACTTCCGATAAAGGGGTCAGACGTCTGAATTTTCCTTCTCTTTCCGCTTTTTCTAGTACCATACAAAAAAGCTCTGATCCATGGTCAATTCCGACAGGCGCAGCTTCCTCATATGGTACCATCGGCTTAATTGCACCCGTCGGGCACAACATTTCGCAGTAAGTACAACCGTGACGGTCGTCACACCTGTTCCCCTCTGAGCCAAATCTTTGTGGATTTACAGTATAGTCGATATAATTCATAGTACAGTTATCCATACATATGTGACATTTTGGCCATAAACACTTTTGGGGATCACGAATCAAGCTTCCATGCACATTATGAAACCCTCCGAGATGATCAATAGCCGCATTAGCATGTGCCGGCATCATATCAGGAGCAGGACAGCGCGGGATCTCCCGGTCATCCCCTCTATAGACCTTGTCCAGTTTTCTTGAGAGATCTTTCCCCCACTCTTCCGCTTCTGACAAATCCACCTTATCAGGATGACCGGCTGTATAATAAGGTTCGGGAAATATCTGGATAGAGCAGTTACCATACCAATCTTTCCAATCCACAATCTTCATACCCACTCTTGCAAGTCTTGGGACTACCAACGGGAAATATAAATCGGGCATCGTTCCATGAGTGCAAAATGAAAATCCAGGCTTTCCTTTTTGATCAGGCATTTCCTCTACAAACTTTCGCATGTTTGGAGGCATCTCATACCAAACCGGCGACCCAAATCCCAAAGCGTCATAATTTTCCAGCTCCCTGTATGAGGCCTCCTTCAGGAAACGCAGCGTTACTTCATCTCCATTTTCTCTTAACCCACTTCTAATAGCACGTGCAATTTTCTGTGTATTCCCCGTCTGTGAATAATACACAATCAGAATTCTCATCTTATTTTTCCCTAGCCCTCAAATATTTCATGCGATACCCAATTATTTAATGGATTATTTCGTCAGCTTTTTCCTGGCCTTTGCCTGCTGCTGGTAAGTATCATAGCCAATCGATACAAGAAGCAGAATACCCTTCACTACATACTGAGAGTTAACATCCATACCGATCATCTGCATTCCGTTTGTAAGTACACCGAGAATCAAACAACCGACTACCGCATCCGAAACATGTCCTGCGCCGCCGATGAATGAAACGCCTCCAAGGACACAGGCTGTAATCGCGTCAAATTCAACACCTGGTCCGATCTGCGAACTGGCTGATCCGCCGCGAGAAGTTAGAATAATAGAAGCGATTCCAAACAATGCGCCCGCAAAGGAAAACGTAAGAAATTTGATCTTATGAACATTCACCCCTGCCAGTCTTGCTGTTTCAGCATTCCCGCCAACCGCGTAAATAAATCGGCCGAATACTGTTTTATTGAGAACAAAACTGACCAGAATACAAATAATGATCATAATAATAACGGGTACGGAAATTACTCCAACCATTGCCTGCCCGATGTTCAAATAGCTCTGATCGAAATTATAGAAAGACTTAGATCCGGAAAGAATATAAGAAATTCCTTTAAACATTGTCATGGTCGCAAGAGTAACAATCATCGGATGAATTTTGAGCAGATTCGAGGAAAAACCGTTAAATCCTCCAAGTAAAGCACCAATCAAAACTCCTATAATGACAGCCAGAGGTACCGGCAGTCCATGTTCCATCATCAAAGCAACGCTGACTCCCATCACTGCCATGGCATTACCAACCGAAAGATCTGTACCTCCGCTAATCATAATCATTGCAACACCTACTGTAGCAATTATGAAATAAGCGTTCTGTGTCAGGATATTCATGAGATTACGAAATGAACGGAAGTTCGGCGACAGAATCGCAAAAACTATCATCAGCACAATTAAAATTACCCACATCATATTCTTCTTTATAAAAGAAGACATCGTTGTCTTTTCCATTTTCTTTTCCCTCTTAATTTACTGAAGCAAGACTCAACACACGTTCCTGTGAAAACTCTGATTTCTGAATTTCCCCGGTTATCCTTCCCTCTGACAAAACAATTATGCGATCAGACATCTGAAGAAGCTCCTCCATGTCTGAGCTTATCATGATAATAGATTTCCCTTCTTTAACCAACTGATCCATTAATTCATAAATTTCTGCTCTTGCCCCTACATCAATTCCCCTTGTAGGCTCATCAAAAATAATAATGTCTGTATGTGCATTCAGAACCTTAGCAAGAACTACTTTTTGCTGATTTCCGCCTGAAAGGTTTTTGACCAACTGGTTAAGAGATGGCGTCTTAATATTCAGCATCTTTTTATACTTTAAAGCCGTTTCAGAAATAATATTTTCACTGATCAATCCATGTCTGGTCATTGAATACATATTACCCATACCAATATTCCAGGCTATGGGCTGATTCAAAAAACATCCCTGCATTTTACGGTCCTCAGGGATCAGTCCTATTCCGTAATGAATTGCTTTTTCCGGGCTTGTAATATTTACCTCTTTACCATGGATATAGATTTTTCCATCAAGTTTTTTGTCTGCACCGAAAATCACCCGCAGCAATTCGGTCCTTCCAGCACCGACAAGCCCGGCAAATCCGAGTATTTCGCCTTTTTTTAAATCGAAACTACAGTCTGTATTTGCATATCCAGTGATATGCTCTGCTTTGAGGACAACCTCATTTGTGGCACAGCTCTTTCTCTGGCCGTTGTTTTTCAACTCTCGTCCAACCATCAGCGAAATCAATTGCTCCTTATTTACTTCGCTGGTTCTGACTGTTGTAACATACTTCCCGTCACGCATAATCGTGATACAATCTGTTACAGCAAATAATTCTTCCAGTCTGTGTGAAATATAAATAATTGCACACCCTTTTTCTTTCAACATACGTATTAGACTGTATAGATTTTGTACTTCTGCAAGCGTAAGCTGTGCAGTAGGTTCATCCATTACGATAATTTTAGGATTTTTCGAAACCGCTTTTGCAATTTCAACAAGTTGCTGTTTAGCCGGAGGCAGTTGTCCTACATAAGCACCCGGATCAAGATTGATTTTATATCTCTGTAGCAATTCTTTTGCCTCTTGTCTTTGTTTTTTTAAATCAATCAATCCATGCATTTTATTGCCAAGATATATGTTTTCTGCCACTGTCAGCCATGGGATCAAGTTATACTCCTGATATATAACCTGAACGCCATTCTGACCCGACAGTGAGGGTGTCATTTTATCAAACTTTCTGTCCTGAATATAGATCGTTCCTTCATCATTCTCAACAGCTCCGGAAAGGACCTTAATCAAAGTTGATTTTCCAGCTCCATTTTCACCCAGCAGAGCATGTACCTCTCCCGTATGAACTTCCAAACTTACGTGATCCAGCGCTTTAACCCCAGGATAATATTTAGAAATATCCTGCATTTTCAGTATTATTTCTTTATTCATCCATTCCCTCCTTCAGACATTGCCGTTTAGACACAAAAGCCTTCGCAGGTTAACCCGCGAAGGCTCCTTTTCTCTAAGGCTTTAATCGTTTTCGCTGTATAAACACAGTCATTTCAGAGTATCCGCTGTGACAACAGTCGCATCGCCTTTTACATCTGCCATATCACCGCCATCAATGAAGGGTTGTACCGATTTCATCAACTGATTAATTGTATTGTCGATTGAGCCCATCGAAATAGTTCCTCTAAGAACGGCTTCATTGTTTTCGGAGGCTTTAATTGCAGAAGTGACCTCCTCTGTTTCATCTACTGTAAACACGGCAAACTTGCTTTTATCCTTAATTGGAGAAGACGAACTCATGACATAGTTGTTCGCAGCAATTCCCGGAGTATTGCCAGGGGTCAGGATTACATCAATATCCGGATTAGCCAGGAGCTGATTCTCGACAAGCTGTCTTGACTGATCCGGGCTGTCCCAGTCGACATCTGCGGTAATCATTTTCACCTTTGAATTATCCTGAATTGTCTTCATCGCATCACTTCGTTCAATCGCCTGTGGGGTATTAGAAGCCGTAATGCAAAGTACAGTAACATCGCCATCACCTGCATCAGCATAAGTTTGATCGATCCAATCACCAGCCATCTGTGCAAGAGCTTTTCCCATATCTCCATCGCTTGCTGCTACATTATTTGCAGTAGCTGTCGGAATTGCATTTGCGAACCCTAGAACCTCTACACCTGCATCCACTGCATTTTTTACAGTACTCGCAATACCGTCTCCATTAACCGGCCAGACAACAATTGCATCGCACCCCAAGGTGATATCATTTTCAACCTGGTTCGCCTGAGCAGTAACATCTCCGTCGGCAGAATCAAATTGTACCTTACACCCTGCTGCTTCAAGAGCCTTTATCGTCCCATCGCGAAGAGCCACGGCAAAATCATTTGCTACCGTAGGAAATGTGACACCTATAAAGAGCTGCTTATCGTCTGTCTTTTTTGCAGCTTCTGAGGTTTCTTTGGCTGCCTCATCAGAAACACCTGCTGATGCAGAGGTTTCCACAGTACCCGCGGAGTCTGCATTTGCGTCAGAGGATGCTGTAGTACTGCCACATCCGGAAACAATTCCCGCAGTCATCGCAACAGCTAAAATCATACCCAAAACCTTATTCTTCATATATCTTCTCCTTTTCTGTCCCTGCAAAATATATAGTTTTGCTTTATCGATGCATTAATTATAGTCATACGCGCAGCGGTTAACGATGCCACGCTTTATTGAAAATGTGGATTTTTTTTAGATGATATGAAGTGTCTCTCAAATATTTCAGTCAGAATTGACAATCTCCACCCGATCACATAGCTTAAGCAAATCGTTATACTGTTGAGAGACAATAATTATTGCTGTTCCATTTTTGGAGAGTTGCATCAGATAATTTCTGTGCATTTGAAAAAAATCCACATCTGCCTCGGTGTTGAACACCTCACTCACAAGCAGCTGTGGTTTCTGAAGTAGAATTTTCTCATAGAACATTCGCATTTTCTTAAGGCTTCCGATGCCGTCATGCTCTATTTCATGACGATCTGGAAGCCAGCATTTGTTTTCCTCTCGAAGAAAATTCCTTACTCTTACATTCAGAATTCCGCCCAAAAATTGCGTCTTGCGCATCACAGGAAGCATAAGATTTTCTTCCGGCGATAATCCCGCCACTACACTGCATCGTTGAAACTCCAATGGCAGATAGGCTAGCCATCCCCCGAATTTGCCGTCTGGAGTAAACAGTCTGCCCTCACGAAATATTTCACCACTCACAGCCTTTACTGAGCCCGTCAAAATTGACGCAAGTTCCCGATTCGCCTGATTATTCATATCATAAATTCCTACAATCTGTCCTTCGCAAATTCGAAGATCAAATTGATTGAGATATTTAGGGCCGGTCAATTTACGAAGAAGAAGCACCTCTTTTCCGCCTTCCTTATTTCTCCCCTTCTCGGCCAATACGATTTTTCCACCCCGCATCCATGCCAAAAACTGCTCCATCGTAAAATCATTCTCAAAACACTCTCTGATCACCCGTCCATTTCTGACGATCATTACCCGATCCGCCAGAGAGACCATTTTGGGCACGCCTTCTCCTCTGTAAATTACACTGATTCCCCTTTTCTTCAAAAATGAAAGAGCCCTCCAAATATGACTGATTCCCGATTGGCCTATTTCCGAAAACGAATTATCTATGCAAACAAGTGAAACATTCGCATAGATTGCTCTCAACAACTCCAGCATACACATTTGTATTGCATCCAGATCCTCTGCTTTTTTTTCTGCCCTGAATCCTGCATCAACCTGTGCTAGAAGAAAATTTGCCTGATTCATAATATTCTTTTTCCGTATGATCTGCATCAGCCTGCGACTTCCGGAAAAAAGGATCATATTTTCTCCAACCGTCAGACTGTGAATCAGCGCAGGTCTTTTTCCAATAATATTAATAATCAGCGGTTGATTAAAATATTCTCCGGCACAATATAGGTGTCCCCGAAACCATAGGGTACCGGCCATAACCGGTATTTTCCCTTCCAGAAAAGCAAAGAGAGCCCGACCTCCTGAATTCTCATTTCCCAGCATCTCCACGATTTCGCCCACATACAGAATAAAAGTAAAGGATTCCGCAGTGTCATTCTCATAATTCAGCTTTAATTCATTCGCTCTAAGGAGTTCTTTATTCATGTCTGATTCCATCTTTCAAAATCAAAGGGATTTCCAGCCGAACCTGCGTTCCCACACCCTCCGTGCTGTTGACTACAATACCGCACTCATTTCCATATAATAATTTCAATCGATTATTCACATTTTTCAAAGCGATCCCACCGCCTCCCCGGTGAGTGTACACACTATAAAGTGGATTGCGCGATAAGCTGATTCTCAGATTCTTAAGTTGCAAAGGTGACATTCCCACTCCATCATCTGTAACCCAGATAACGACATGAGCATCTGTAAACTCTACATGGATCGTTACGGTTCCCTTCTCACGTTTATTTTCCAACCCATGAAAAATCGCATTTTCCACAATCGGCTGCAGTGTCATCTTCGGAATCTGACAATGATCCGCAATTCCACCATCATCGTGAATAAAAAGCTGAAAAGACATCCTGTCGGCAAATCGAAATCTCTGAATCTTCATATAAAGCCTGATATTATTCAGTTCCTCGGAAAGTGTTACAATGTCATTTCCTTTGCTGATGTTGTATCGAAAATACTGCGATAATGCTTCTGTCATATCTGCAACTATTAGATTGTCATCAATGATCGCTCTGGCCCTGATATTTTCCAGTGTATTGTAAAGAAAATGTGGATTGATCTGATTTTGAAGCTGTGTGAAGCGCATTTTCTCGGTCATTAATTCCTGTTCCAGCGACGATCTCCGCATTTTCTCCTCTATGTCAAAAAGCTCTGATAATGCCACATTCATTCTTCTTAACGAATCAGAAGAGTTCCAAACACGCTGTGTCTTAAACGGGATGGACGAAAGTCCCACCTTTTTTCTTTCCTCATTCATCTGTTGATGCATTTTCTGAAGAAGATTTCCATTTCTCCAGTTTCTCACTTCCTCAGCTACCAATAATCCCAACAATACACCTAACACCATCCATGAAATATACAAAAGCTATTTACCTCACTGATATAATTTCCGATATTCACTTGGCTTAAGTCCTATATTCTTTTTAAAAATCCGGCTGAAATACCGATAATCAAAGTATCCGACAGCCTCTGCGATTTGCGTTATCGGAGTATCTGTCTCTTTTATCATTTGTTTCGCCTTCTCTATGCGAAGAAAAGTAAGATATTCAGAAAATCCAATTCCCGCAGATTTTTTAAACTGCATACTAAGATAAGCTGCATTCCATCCGACAAAATTTGCCACCGTATCCAGCGTGATGTTTTCGAAAAAATGTTCAGCCATGTATGCTTTTGCTTTTCGGATCGGTAATTCCGTATTCTGTTTGCGGTCTTCAAGAATTTTTCCAAACGTTCTTTGACACAAAGTGCTGATCGACCAGAGAATATTATTAGTATCGATCTCTATATCCAAAGCTTTTTCAATCTCTTTTCCAAAATCCATGATGATGTCTTCATTTACATGATTTCTGGTCAGGACCTCTTTCACGATCTGCTCAATACATTTGACGTAATCAAAAACAATCTTTGGATGGTAATTCGGATGGAATTTCAGATATTTTGAAAACCCGTCCACTTCTTCGTGAATAGCCTGGGCATCCAGAGCCTCCACAATATGACTGATGTGAATTTTTCTCTCCATATTAAGGAAGTCATCAACAGGAAACAGGCCGTAAGAAAGTTCATCATAGAATATCACACAGTCTCTTCCTTTTTTTATTCTGCAATTTACTGCCGTCACAGCATCCTCAATCGAGTCAGCTACTTCCCGGATCACATTTCGTTCCGTACCGACACCTATCGTAACTGTGCAATTTTCAAATTTGCCAGTTTCATACTGAAGTTTCTTCTCAAGATCCAAGAGGATATTTCTGATTTCATCGGATTGTCCGGATGTATAATTCACAATCGAAACAATTCCCGTATTCAATGTACTGTTCACATATTCAAAGCTCTGCTTTGCCATAAACTGTTCCACTTTACAAACGAGTATATTAAGAATTTCAGAGCTGTCTTTCACTTCCGGCATATCCAATTTGACAATAAAAGCACGAAATATCTGCCCACTGAATTCCACTGTACCCGACAATTCATTATCAAATTCATGAGAATTATCATGAATATTTTTTTTATGAATGATATCATTTAAAAAATGCCGTCGTAGTTGGGTCTTATTATTCTGTGACTTATACCTGAGCTCCTCAATTGCATTCTTTTCATCCTGCTCTTTAGTTATTTCATAATATAATTGCTTTAATGTGTCCTCCAATTCCACATGATCTATCGGCTTAAGAAGATAATGACTAACTCCAAGGTTTATTGCCATATGGGCATAATCAAAGCTTCTGTATCCACTAATGATCAGAAACCTGACATGCTCATCGATTGCTTCCGCCTTTCGAATCATATCGAGACCATCTATTCCAGGCATCCGAATATCAGTAATTACAATGTCCGGCTTTTCTGTTTGAATCAGGCGCAATACCGTCAGGCCATCATGAGCAATTCCACACACATTCATGCCCAATCCTTCCCAGTCAACCACCTTCACAATCATCTGACATATCAGGTTCTCATCATCCGCAATAATCACTCTCAACATTTTTCTTCCTTCCATGACGTAACTTTAGCAATATGCCCAAAATATCCGGATAATACACTCCGCTGGCTCAAGGAAGACAAAAGGAGCTGCTTCGCTTAGTTCCGAGGCAGCTCCTTACTGTAAATCATTATTCAAAGTCGATTGATTTTCCGGTTCTTCCTGATTCTCTTACAGCGTTCATCAGCTTCAAAATTCTTCTGGTTTCAGGAATCTTCACCAGGAATTCCTCTTCCCCATGATATGCCTTCACATAGTTTTCAAAGTAATTCCTGTGCTCAGTATGAACCTCCGGAAGCGGTTCTGTGATGATTGTGCCTTCCGGAGCCGGTCCGAACGATCTGGTCGGACCGGCAGCAGTCATCGTCCTGTGTCCGCTGACATTTGTCAGAAGGTGCGTCGTCCTGACAATCTTTCCCTCAGGGAAGAACCCGTCTACATAAGCAGTGCCCTTGTTCCCGGCTACGAACCAATGACGCTCAAACCATTTATCATTTACTTTGTCTGACAGATAATATGTACCAAGCTCTACCGTCGCCGTAACATTGTTATCAAAACGCATCATAATCTGGAAGTAATCATCTACTTCCTTATTGATTACATTTCGGATATCAGCATAAACAGACTTCAGTTTTGCGCCCGGGAACATCCAGCACACCTGATCAAGAAGATGTACACCCCAGTCGTACAGCATCCCTCCGCCTTCACTTACAAATACATGCCAGTCGTGCATGTTTCCGTTGAATCCATAGAGCTGACTTTTGATTGAGTATACGTCTCCCAAAGTGCCCGAATCATATACAGCTTTTGCAGTACGGAAATCCGGATCAAATCTTCTCTGATGATGAACGGTGAATTTCACTCCATTTGCCTTTACAGCGGCCTCCATCTCATCCAGTTCTTCCAGGCTCATAGCAACCGGCTTTTCGCAAATGATGTCCTTTCCGGCATTTGCCGCCTGGATCACCAATTTCTTATGCTGATTGTTATTGGCCGCAATCAGTACAACATCAACATCTGGATCCGCCAGCAGTTCCTCATTGCTGGAATATCTCTTCAAACCCTCCGTTACATCCTCAAGCTGTTTCGGATCTCTGTCCGCAAATCCTACCAGCTTGATTCCCGGGAAATCACTGAGCATCTTCTCATGCTCATGTCCCATAAATCCATGCCCGATAATAGCAATTCTGATGTCTTCCATAGTATTCTCCTCTTTTCTTCCTGAAAATTTCTGAAATAAAATTCTCTGCTGTATAAAATACATTCCCATCAGTCCATATCCAGTCTGACGAGCGACTAAAATCACAGACACATATTTTTCTATTTATTGTTATTCTCCATAAATTTACGCCTTATGGCGCTCTTAATTTTACATTTAACGTGATTATTTCAGGAGAAATTTAAGATTATACATGAATACTTTTTTTTTAATTTCATTTTTCAATCAAATATTTAACATCAATGATCTCAGCAACATCATCCTGTGTCCGGAAGTTCATACCTGTCACCAGTCTCAATACCCCAGAATATTCTTCATCATGATCTGATTCTGACCAATTTCTTCCGGTATCCCTTCCATCGCATTTGCAAAGAACTTGACAATTTCCTTCGCTATGCTTACGTCCTAAAAGTAAAACGTTGGATTATTCTCCATTCCCTTTGCAGCTTTTCTCTGGAAGGAGATCAAAAAATACAAATAAAAATTACATAGAATATCCCCGTTAATTCGACTATAATATTCTCATGGCATTATCCACTTCGCCATTCTTACCAGCTGGACTGCATTTTGCAAACTTCAACACAATTTTAAAAGGTGGCATTCTTATGAATCACATCATCAGCACTTACCCATCCAAAGTTCTCGGGACACCTGTGACCTTCCATGTCCTTCTCCCCAAGTCCAAACCCGGACCGTTTCAGGAGACGAAGCAAGACGGCGGTCCATTTCAGGTTCTCTATCTGCTTCACGGCGCTATGGAAAGTGCCAGTGACTGGATCCAAAACTCCCGAATTGCAGAACTGGTGGATACTTTTGATCTGGCAATTGTCCTTCCTTCCGTGGGCAACACTTTCTATTTGGATGCCCCGGATGGTCTGCCGATGTACAGCTTTATCGCTCATGAACTCTACGAATATACGCACCTGATCTTTCCATTTTCCTGGGACTCTTCCGATAATTTCATCGGTGGAAACTCCATGGGCGGGTACGGTGCCTGCTATGCAGCTCTAAGGAATCCGGACCAGTACTCCAAGGTTATTTCTCTGTCGGGAGCACTTGATTTTTACAAAGCGACGTCTTTTATGCATGTATTGGGAGCACCTTTTCCTGCCGCATTCTATCATTCAAAGGATCCATCCTACAGCCTTAAGACATTGCTGCAGTCTTCGATTGCCAGAAAACCTTACGGAGATCTGACACATTCCCCGTCCTTCTACCTTGCATGCTCTCCATCAGACTTTTTCTATCAGGCAAATACCGCCTTCACAAAAGATGCCCGCGCAGCAGGCTTTCCTTGTGAATTTTGCGCCGCAGACGGCGGTCATGACTGGAACTTCTGGTCAGAAAATATTGAGCCGGCCCTCCGCTGGCTTAAGGAAGACAACAGAAGCTGCTTCGCTTAGTTCCGAAGCAGTTCCTCATTGTTGGAATATCTCTTCAGGCCGTCCTGTTACGTTTTCAAGCTGTTTCGGATCTCTATCCGCAAATCCTACCGGACTGGTTCCCGGGAAATTGCCGAGAATCATCTCATGCTCATGGCCTATAAATTCATGCCCGATAATAGCAATTCTGATGTCCTTCATAGTATTCTTCTTCACTTCTTATGAATTCTAATAAATTTCATATATAAATATTCATTCTTGCGTTAAATAATGAATCTATCGCAATATCTATCCAATGCAGTATATTTAATACAGAAAATTTTTGCTTTTATCAGGCAAAAAATGTAGTTGATCATTCTCTTCTTTCAATATAACATCGGAGAAAGACAGGCATGTGCTGTACAACACATAGTAATAATGACACGAAGGGGATCAGCTAATGAACAAGGTATTGATACTATCCGGAAAAGTGGCTAGCGAGCACAACATGACGGAGATGAACCGTGATCTTAAGATTATGCTGGAAGCAACCGGTGATTTTGATGATATTGATGCCTATCGGGTTCCGGGCTGGCCGCCAAAGCATCACCCGGTAGATGTCCCGGATGGAAAACTGGAGCATATGCGTGGCGTCAATACAGACACGCCGATCGCATGGATGCACCACTACGGAAATGGAAGGGTTTTCGGATGTTCAATCGGACACGGAATCGATACCTTTCGTCGTTTCGATTATATTACAATGTTTGTCCGTGCCTGTCAGTGGTGCTGCGGAAAAGAAGTCACGCTGGAAAAGCCTGACAGAACCGGGGAAAACCGCTTCCGTCCGTGGCCATACTACTAAAAAACTGCGAGCGTGCGGAGCACACAGAAAATCGCAAGCATAAATTTGTATTATAAAATTATGAAGGGAGAAAAAATGCGAGAAACCATAAATGACCTCATCAAACGCAGAAGTGTAAAAGAATACAAGAAAGATCAAATCAGCGATGAAGAGCTGAAGCTTGTGCTTGAAGCCGGCATGAACGCGCCTTCCGGAGGCAACCGTCAGTCTTCCGTTTTTATCGTTGTTCAGAATCGCGAATGGCTTGATAAATTGCGTGTACTGAATGCCAGGATTGCAGGCGCTCCGGAGGGATGGGATGTTTTTTACGGTGCTCCGACACTGATTGTGGTTGCCGGATCTACCGATTCACCGGATTACATCAAGGACGGATCGCTCGCAATCGGCAATATGCTGAATGCAGCATTTGCCCTTGGTCTCGGCGGAAGGTGGATCAACCGGGCGGACGGTATGCTGGAAGATCAGCTGGGCAAAGAACTGCTCCGTGCAGCAGCGCTTGATGCCAGCAAATATGCCGGTGTCGGAAATGTCATCCTTGGTTATCCTTCCGTTGGATTTCCGTCCCCTATTGAACACAAAAAAGATTATTACCGGATCATTCGTTGAATTCCTGTACCCCGCATCTGCGGGGCACAACCGAAATACATCTGCCATACGCCCACTTCACTCGGCATGTGATTTGCACATCCCTAATGCAATTTGTGCGCAAAGTATTGTATGAGTGTTTACTGCGCACCTATCAGAATAACAGAAAAGTCATTCGGTCCCAGCGTCACCTTCAGCTGCAGAGATCCATCCGCAGTTTTTTCATTCACATATTCCATTCTTGGGATGCAGATTGATTTCAAGTAAGATACCTCGTGGGAACGGAGAGCGCCGCGATAATTCAGTTTTTTCCACTCAGACAGAGGATTCCCCTGGTCAGAATACATTCTGTAACTGATAATCTGATAATCTCCCGGAACAAGTTTTGAAAAATTCAGATGATAACTGACAGAATGATTATCCTGAAATACATAGGATAAATCCTCCGCTTTAAAATCTCCCTCCTGCCTCTGTTGATAAGCAAATCCGAACCTTCTCGGATTGAACAGAAGAGCACAATAATTGTGACCCATCCTTTCTGTTATGAGATATCCCTGCCCTTTTTTCAAAATTGATTCTCCCAGCAGACACGAGAACTGCAATGCGAAATAAGAGGGCTTCCTGATTCCATCCTTTGAGATAATTCCTACACCTCCCATAAACGGCTTATCTGTATCGATGTATTGTGCACTCCAGTCAGACAGATTCCAATATCCCATATGAGCTACTCGTCCATACGCATCCCTGATCTGTGTCAGCATATGGCAGGCCTTGGCAGTCGTATCATTATAAGCATTTCTATTTGAGAGTGATGTGTTCCATTCCGTTATCCAAAGCGGAAGATCCGGATAAGACAATTCCTCTAAAACTTCTGTATATTGATTCAATTCATTTTCCACAAAAGCTGTATCTGAAACAACGCTTAACTCATTTCCCACGCCTTCCCTCTGCTCAAGATGATATGGGTATATGATAAGTGACAGCCCATCCGGAAGGAGATCTTTCTCACGAAAAAATACAAGATGCTTCCGCAGTATCTCGCGACTGATGCTGCAGCATATACCACTTGCCAGGATTTGTGCTTCCGGAAGCCGTTCTCGAAGCACACGATATCCGGTTTTATATACTTCTAAAAACTGGAGTTTTCCGGCACCTGTTGTCCGAAAAGCGTCATACCGGAATTCAAATACCCATTGTTTCACAGTCTCCACCAGATACCGGTCAATAATATGCACCAGAAAACCATCCAAAACTTCCTGCCACTCATCAAGGCTGGTAAAAACCTGTTCATTCTCAATAGAATTATCGTCTGCCCTTGTCCCCGGATAAGATATATTAATCAGAACACGGCGTTCTTTTTCAGGAAGTTCAATGACAGGAATCAGATGCTGCTGCTCAAGATGATCCAGAATAAGATCCAGTCGTTCAAAGTTCAAACGTCTGCCATCATGTCCTCTTCGAATACGTAAAGAAGACGAAAAAATATTAGCAATGCGTACGTAACGGATTTTTAATCCTTTTACCGCTTCATCCATCTGTTCGCAAATTCGTACATCCAGAAGATCTTCCGCCTGTCCGATATTGATCATATCCACTTTTGTCTTTATCCCCGGTCTGCTCTCATTGCCTGCATCAATAAAGATCGGACAGGAGGAATGGCGCGGCTCGTTGTCAGACAAGGCAACAACTGCCTCCAGCGTTCTCGCTGACAATTCGGAAGAACCAAACGCCTTTGTCTGTTCCGCGCGTTCCATTTCCCGCATTTCCAGCGGGGTTTTATGGTAAAAAGCGCGGAAATTGCGATTGAACACGGATAGATTTGAGAACCCGCAGTCATAGGCCACTTCCGTTACCGTTCGGTCCGTTGTAAGGAGAAACTCACGAGCATGTGTCATCCTTACCCTGCGAAGATAATCGACATATTTCTCTCCAGTATTTTTTTGAAAATATCGTGAAAAAGAAGAATCGGACATATGATATTTTCTGGCAAGCGTGCTCAGATTCATATCCTGTGCATAATTTTCCTCAATGTCACTGAGGATCTTCTGTATTTTCTTCACATTGTCCTGTTTTTCCGGAGGTTCCTCCGCAATAAACTGCTCACAGATATAATCCCATAGCATGTAATATAAGCTCGAGATCTTGAATTCGTTCTTCTGCCCGACAGAATGTTTCAAAATAGAATCCAGCAGAAAACGGATTTGACCATAGTCTCTGGACCGATGTTCGGTACTGCTTAGATTAATGTCACCCTTCCGTCCAAGCATTCTCACTAATTCCAGGTCATTGATCTGCACCATCATTACAACCGTCTTCGGGGAAAGTGTCCAACCATAGTTTTCCCTGTAATTCACCACAACAAGATCTTTCATACCAAGTCTCAGTTTTTTTTCACCGACGGTAACACTCATACTGCCTCTAAGACAATACACCAGCTTGACCTGATCTGCGGGAACTAGCTTCTGATCTTCATTCAGGTATACAACTCTGCCACGATTCATATCTTCCTCCAGATTTCTAAACGCATTACCCTGCTCAGCAGGCACTAAAATTACTAATAAGTATATCTTCTTTCTGCAGTGCTGAAAAGGAAAGCTGTGATATTAGATGGTGCATCGACACCTTTCATCATACGAAGGGCCGCCACACTACTTCGTGTGGCAGCCCCTGTTTGATTATTATTAAACCAGTCTTGCTACAAAACCATCTTTTTTCAAGTATGGTCTCCATTCCGGAACGCTATCCCCGTTCGGATCACCTGTCTTCATGAAGTTTGTCCAATACGTAACACATTCCTCTGACAGATCATCATCGTCCTGCCTCATCGGTCTCCAGCTCCTATGGAGTGTGCCCATTGTATACCAAAGTTCCAGAGTATGCCATGCCGGCTTCCCGTCCCCCGGGAGCGTGTGATCGAACCAGTAGACATATGCGGGGGGATTGCCTGTTTCTTCCTGCCTGGATGCCCATGCCTTGCATTCATCCAGCATTAGACCCGGAACTCTTCTGCACCGGTCCTTTTCATGCGTGCCGAGATCCTCTGTCACACAGCCGACCATATACGGAATTTTCGCCATCGTCCCCTCTTCATAGATTTCGCGGACATTCTTTTTTAATATTACCCCATCTACATAAGGCACAATTCGAAGGGCACCGTCAAAACCATATTTCTTAAAACATTCTGCGTCAAAAGCATTCTTTGCCGCCAGGAGTTGAGCTGCATCCATGCCCCGCAGTTCTTCCAGACTTGCTGCACCCGTATTTGCAACAACCGCTTTTCCGTACTCCTCTCCTTCTTCCAGAGAAGGTGCCTGAAGCATCGGATTTTTGCAGCTTACGCCACTCTGCAGAATAGCCTTGGCAATCCTGCCTTCCGTCAGCGGACTTGATACCAGCACCTGTGTACTCATGCATCCTGCGCTCTGTCCATAAACTGTGATATTCGCCGGATCTCCGCCAAACGCTTCGATGTTATCATAAATCCAATCGAGCGCCATGATCTGATCCATAATTCCGTAATTTCCACTTATCCCCTTCTCACTCTCTGCCGTAAGCCACGGATGCGCAAGGAATCCAAAAACGCCAAGCCGATAGGCGATTGATACAAAGATGACTCCGTGCCGATTAATCGCCTGCCCGTCAAATTCCATCTCTGAACTGTAGCCGCCGCCGAAACCACCGCCGTGAATATAAAATGCAACCGGAAGTTTATCCGAAGGACTTGCCGTCTCCGGAACCCAGATATTCAGGTACAGGCAGTCCTCACTCATTTCACGAATGTAGGCGGTATCCGCATAAAACTCCTTGTGATAGGGATTCGGCTCCTGCGCCAGCGTCTGCGGACAGATCCGCGCGAAATGATCTGCCTGATAAACTCCCTCCCACGGCTCCACCGGTACCGGTGCCTTCCAGCGAAGATCTCCTACCGGCGGCTTTGCAAAAGGAATGCCTTTAAAAATTACAGAAACACCCTCTTTCACTCCCTGAACCTGTCCGCATTTTGTCGTTACCTTCACATTCATATGTTTCCTCCTTCTACAACACCTCATTAACGACTCCGGGATCTATATTCGCTGTGCACCAGCTTTGCTCTTTCTGTTCCTTCATCGCCACAGATGTTCACGTTCTCAACAAGCTTATTCGCTAAGGCTGTTCCTTTTCTCAAGCTCACTGCGAACCCCTGCCATTTTCTCCTCTGTCAGGTTATACAGCAGAATCGGTATCACCGATACAAAAGAGAGAATCATTGGAATCAGATTCGTTCCGAGGTTGATTCCGGACACTATATGCGGAGTGATTTCAACACCCTGCCTGTATCCATAGGCTCCAAGAAGCGCCAGGCCGATCGCGGATCCGATTCCTCCACCGACTTTGTTCATCAATCCGTTTACAGCAAAAGCAAGTCCGTCTGTACGTACTCCCGTTTTCAGATCATATTCATCGATAGCATCCACAATCATTCCTCCTGTACCAGGCATTCCAATGCTGTAGGCGCCGTAAATCACACTGGATACGATCATCCACGGAATATTCGTATATGGGCCAAAGAACATCATCGCCAGGCCGACTCCACCCAGAACGGCACCCAGAATAAGAATCGCTTTTCTTCCGAATTTCTTCATCACAGCCGGTGCCAGAATCATGCATCCGATTCCAGACACACTCGGAATAGTCATCAAAATTCCGATCAGCATCGGATTGCCAACGCAATACATATAGAAATAAAACATCACTCCTACGCGTCCCATAACCGCAGTCATCTGAAGAAGTGTAAAAATGAAGAGCTTCATCAGATTTCGATTCACAAATATTGCCTTAAAAGACTCTCTGAGCGGAATCTTCGTTGTCCTCTCCGCATCTTCTGTGTCCTCAACGTTCTCTTTGCAGAAGTGCGTTGCAAGAATCGTGAGAAATGCCGCAACGACGGAATACAGAATTGCGACTTTCTGATATCCCTTTGCCTGATCTCCATGCCCCAGAACCATAATGATCGGAAGTGTAATGTTCATCAAAAGCATAGAACCCACTGCACCACCTGTGAGCGAGGACGCAAAAAGAGAATTGATTTTTTCCGGATTTCGCGTCATACGGGAAGGAAGTGCGTTAAAAGGTACATTCTCAACCGTATACGACATTCCAAGACCAATATATGTCACATACGCCCAAACAAGCTTGCCCGGCGTTGAAAATCCCGGAACTGAAAATGTCAGAACAGTGAATACTATCAACACCAGCGCGCCAACGACAATATACGGACGAAATTTCCCGTACTTCGTATTCGTCTTCTGCATGATCGCACCCATCATCGGATCATTAATGCCGTCCCAAACCTTCGCCACCAGCATCAGCAGTGACACAGCAGCCGGTGCAAGCCCTACAACATCTGTGTAGAATACTGCCAGGTATGTGCTGACCATCGTCCATGACAGCTGCGCCGCAAAATTACCCATACCGTACATACCGACCTGAAGCGCACCCACTTCTTTTTTCTTTCCCATAAAAACCTCCTTCATGCGGGTATTTCCCCTCCCGTTGTTTATGAGGCAAGTGTACCAGAGGAACGCTTGATTCACTAATCGATGGGCATGGAAATTTGCATTATTTGCAGCAATTTATTGCATTCAATTCCGGTTGTGCGCAAAAAATATTCTCTGCTTGTCTTTTTTGTCATATGCTTTTATGGAAACACTACTGTGGTGCAGCTCGCGATGCCATTGTTTTGCATAATTTCATTTCAATACACCACAAAAACGCCTTGGAATCGTAAAAATTTTCGTAGATGTCAGTATGATAGCGTCCGCGGTTATTCTTTCCCTTGTCCTCTTCCGCGGTGTCAACAGCGTACGGGAGGGAACGGTGATCTCTGCCATCATCGTCGGCTATATTGCCCGTCAGTTCTGCAGACTTCTTAATCCGATCATGGATAAATGGTTCTATTCTATCTCCGTCTCTGTCGAGGCCGATTCCGAAAAATGACGAATTCAAGCATAAAAATACTCCATTTTTCCCTCCCCTAAATGAAATAGCAAACATAAAGAGACCTTCGCATAAGCCATTCTCATACCACAGGCTATCGCGACCGTCTCTTTTTTGTTTTTTTACTGCGTGCAGCCAGAATGACATGAGATGTATACCAAAAATCTTCATTCTGTGTTAGTATAAGAAGGCTGATCGACTGCCCGTACCAATATCTATAAGAAAGGCACAAATGGTAATCGATCTGCTCTTCATCAAAACCTCAGGAGATATTTTCGTAATGAAACAATCAACACAAGACCCCCGGTCCGACAACAAAATGGGTATCATGCCCATCCGGAAGCTGATCGTCAACATGTCCGTCCCTATGATGATTTCCATGCTGGTACAGGCTCTTTACAACATCGTGGATTCTGTTTTCGTCGCGCAGATCGGTGAGGATGCGCTGACAGCGGTTACTCTTGCGTTCCCCATGCAGAACCTCATGATCTCGGTAGGCGCCGGCACCGGAGTAGGTATCAACGCTCTGCTTTCCCGGGCGCTCGGCGCACGGGAGTTTGACAAATCAGATAAGGCAGCGAATAATGGCATCCTTCTGGCCTTCTTCAGCTTTATCGTCTCCGCGATTCTCGGTCTGACAATCACCGGGCCCTTTATTCGAAGCCAGACATCCTCGGCAGATATTATTCAGTATGGCAATGCCTACCTCGGCATCGTCATGACTCTTTCCTTCGGACTTTTCATGCAGGTCACCTTTGAGCGGTTGCTGCAGTCCACCGGAAGAACCATGCTGAGTATGATCTCGCAGCTCACCGGCGCCATCATCAATATTTTCCTTGATCCGGTTATGATCTTCGGCCTTCTGGGCTGCCCGAAACTTGGAGTGGCGGGCGCCGCCTATGCAACCGTCATCGGACAGACGATTGCCTCGGTTCTCGGCTTTGTGATGAATCTGAAATTAAACCGCGATATTCATATCAGCGCCGGAGCCATTCTTCATCCGGATAAAAAAACCATCGGCAGAATTTACTTTGTCGGCATACCATCGATCCTGATGATGAGCATCGGATCGGTCATGACCTACCTGATGGATCTGATCCTGATCTCCTTCTCGACAACCGCAACCGCCGTCTTCGGAGTGTATTTCAAGCTTCAGAGTTTCTTCTTTATGCCGGTTTTTGGTCTGAACAACGGACTGATCCCGGTTCTGGCCTTCAACTACGGAGCCGGACACAAACGGAGAATCAACAAGGCTCTCAAATTTGCCATGCTGCTTGCTATCTGTGTGATGCTCTGCGGAACTGCAACTTTCGAGCTGATACCAGACAGACTTCTTGATCTGTTCAATGCCTCAGCGGAAATGAAACAGATGGGTGTCGTCGCGCTCCGGACGATAGCCATTCATTTTCCGATTGCAGCCATGGGCATCATCATGAGCTCCATCTTCCAGGCCTTCTCAAAGAGCTTTTATTCCCTCTTTGTCTCCCTCGGAAGACAGCTTGTCATCCTGATCCCGGCCGCCTGGCTTCTCTCAATGACCGGAAATGTCAACAACGTCTGGTGGTGTTTCTTCATCGCGGAAATCGCCTCCTTTATTCTGTCGCTGACCTTCTTCCGGAAGGTCTACCGAAGCGATGTTTCGCCCCTTCCGGACGACGGTGTAGAGTGATCGCGAATCAATTTCTGAATGTTTCGCGCACTGCAGGAAAACACCCGCAAAGTCTTGCCTGGCAGGACTTTACGGGTGTTTTTTACATTACTCGGCCTTAGAAGTCTGTACGAACGCTTTCAAGTGCACTATGATGATATCTGTACGAACGCTTTCAATCTCCTCACACCAGCATTTGATATGAATTAAAAGGCAGCCTTGTAAATCTTCACAATATCCTCTTTTGTGAGAGGAACGAAACAGCCCACACTGCCCTTTGCCGCTTTTTCTGCCATCACTTCGAAATGTTCCTCGCTGTCAATTCCAACGGCGCGCAGGTTCTCCGGAAGTCCCATGGTCTCAAACAGGAACGTTCTGGTTTTTGCAATCGCCTCCCTCGCAGCTTTCTCATCCTCTGTTTCCGAAATTCCCCACACATTTCTTCCGTACTCTGCAAAATTTGCGGCAGTTGAAGGATCTTTCTCAAGGACAAAATCCATCCATGCCGGAGTGAGAATCGCCAGTCCCTGGCCATGTGTGATGTCATAAAATGCGGACAGCTCATGCTCCATCGGATGTACGCACCAGGCTGGCTGACTTCCATTCGCAATCAGCCCGTTGATTGCATGACTTGCCGCCCACATCAGATTTGCACGGGCATCATAATTCTCCGGATCCTCAAGAGCGACCGGGCCATATTTGATCATTGTCTTCAGAAGGCCCTCGGCAAATCTTGCCTGCACATCACAGCCGGGCTCCTTGGTGAAGTAATTCTCAAAGGTATGGCTCATCATATCCGCCGTACCGGCAGCGGTCTGTTTTCTGGACACCGAAAAGGTATATGTAGGATCCAGGACTGACATGGTTGGCTTCAAAACATCCGCGCCGGTTCCCCATTTCTCATTCTTTGTCATGTCTGATATAACCGCAAAACAATCCATCTCGGAGCCGGTGGCCGCTAATGTCAATACGGAGAAAATCGGAAGAGCCTTTTTGATTTTAGAAGGATCCAGCACAAGATCCCAGGCATCCCCGTCGTACATCGCGCCGGCAGCCACAACCTTTGCACAGTCGATCGCACTGCCTCCTCCGATTGCCAGAACCATATTCAGCTTCTGCTCTTTACACAGCTCAACGCCCCTTCGAACCGTCTCTATTCTGGGATTCGGCTCTACACCGGACAGCTCCGTGACCGTTACCCCGGCATCTCCGAGGATTTTCAATGCTGTATCATAGATACCATTTCGCTTGATGCTCCCTCCACCATAGACAAGGAGTACTTTGGAGCCAAAATCAGCAAGCTCTGACAGATGTGAGATCTGCCCTTTACCAAAATAAATCGTTGTAGGAACACTAAATCTGAAATTATACATGTATTACCTCCTGTCAAACGAGTCAATACCCCCTATGGGTATAATAAATATACGCCAGACATTCCTGCCTGTCAATGTTTACTTCCCCGAAAATAATCTGCCGGAAGATCCCTGAAGCACAATCAGGCATTACAAAATCCCTTCCATTGAACCTCCGGTCAATAGAAGGGGTAATTTCCGCGGGCGCCGGCCGCCGGCTGCGCTCATGCCTCCGGCTTATATACGCTCAATCCTGCCCACATATGATTCAGATTCTTCGCATATTTTTCCTGGCTCGCATTGGTCTGATTCATCACGGACACCCTTATTACAGCAGTCAGCGCACACTGCCACTGACCGACCTTTCTCAGCCTTGAAATCTTTTCTTCAAATCTTTCCTGTGCTGCCTTTAATTTCTTCGAATCCTCATCCTGAACCAGAATGGTGAAGTAACTCCCGGTCAGTCTCCCGATGGTGCTTTCTCTACCGAACACCTTTCGCAATAGCTCTCCGACACTGCGGAGCAGCGTGTGTCCCGCCTCTTCTCCATATCTTCTGGCGAAATCCTCATATTCCGGAATATAGATCTGTACCAGTGAAAACACTTTGTTATCCGTCCACAGCGCCTCCAGATAGTCTCTGAAGCTCCCGGATAGTCCTGTCGCATTCAGGAGATCCGTCACCGCATCGATCGATTCCGATTGATACCGATCGTCCAGAAGCTGATACAGATTCTCTGCGTCGAAAAAATTCCCCATCAGGCCGATGATCTTCCCGTCTCTGTAAATTGGAATCTTATTGGCCAGAATCGTACGCTGTTTCCCCCGGACGATACACTTTCCCTTTGCGAGACTTACTCTTTCACCATTCGCCAGAACATCGAGCTCATCGTTCTTAAAGGGCTCTGTCTCAACATGCCAGTGCATCTCCTCATCTGTTTTCCCGATAATGTCTTTCTCGGATTCAAAACCATAAAAATCCAGAAAGCTCCGGCTTGCGCCCACAAATCTCCGGTTCACATCCTTCCAGAAATACATCGCATCTGAATAGTTCTCCAGATTCCTCCAGAGCAGAGCCGGCGTGATACTCCTCTCATCCGTCTCCTGATAAGTCCCGGGCTCTCCACTCTGGTCCGGGTCACCCAGAAGAAGTCCGCGGACCTCCGAATTGAAGTCTACAGGAATAGTTACCAGAAGGACCTGGTAGAAATCCGTTGCCGGTATAGATATGCACATGTGCAGCATCCAGTGATATTCGCCGTCCGGCATTTTGCTTCGGAAAAAGCCCTTCAGATCCTGTCCTTTCTTCTCCATCATCCTTGTTCTTAATGTCTTCAGATTGAAGAAAGCATGGAATCGCTTCTGATCCGGCGGATAGATAAACTTCTCTGTATAAATCTTCTCTGCCCGCATCAAATCAATGCTTTCGCCTCCGATTCCGATCGGCTGGGCAGAATTTACGGACTTGAGCCCGTACATGGTATTGTCCATAAGATTACAAACCGCAATATCACCGCACAGATAATAGATGCTCTGTATGTAATATGCTCTGTGCTGATCCTTTGATGTCGTATTCAGCCGGATGTACCGGATATTCATGGCATAGATATAAGACTTCTCATTATGCGTAATGACGTTCCCGGTCAGCTCCATATAATGATCACCGGACGGATAGGTGATCACCTGCGGTCCCTTAAGCTTCCGCAGCTGCTCATTGGCATACCGCCGGTGGAAGACATGCATCGGATTGTTGTCTGTGTTAATTTCCGTAATCCATGAATCAATGTCATTGATGCCGTCACGGCTAAGCACATCCTTGTACGCCTCATTGGCAAAAAGCAGCCGCATGGTTTTGCCGTCATCCTCAATGACACACAGAGGCTCATCCGTCTGATAATCAATCCTGCTTAAAGCATCGTAATAGTTCTTCCACCGGAGCCGTTCTTCCCCGATTTTTCTATCCCGGCAGTGCTGCGAGAAAGATGCCCTGTCCATTGGCTTTCCGAAATAGTATCCCTGTACCTTCTCGCATCCGATCTGCTTCAGGAATTCGTACTGCTCACAGGTCTCAACGCCCTCGGCAAGCGTCTGGATTCCAATTTTCTTCGCCATATCCACAACAGACGTGATGATGTTTCTTGCTTTTTCCGTCGAGGTACTCAGAAAGCTCATATCGATCTTCAGCTCATCAAAATTCAGGTCCTTCAGAGAGCCCAGAGAAGAATAAGCGGTGCCGAAATCGTCCATCCAGACCTGAAATCCCAGCTCATGGAAACGGCTGATATACTGACTCAGCCTCTCCGGATGGCGGATGAATGCGCTCTCTGTGATCTCAAGATTAATGAGCTCACGCGGAATCTTATATTCTTTCGCCAGGCCTTCTATTCTGTCGACCAGATCCGGCTTACGGAAATCCTTGCGGGAAAGATTCACCGATACCGGCACGATATTCATGCCTGCCTTGATCCGTTCCCGGCCGTCACGGCAGACCTGTTCGAACATAAAGAGATCGAGATCAGTAATTCTGCCCTCATCCTCCAGAGCCGGTATAAACTCTCCAGGAGAGATCATCCCGTATACCGGATCCTTCCACCTGCACAGCGCCTCTGCTCCGCAGAGCTTTCCCGTGATAGTACGCATCACCGGCTGGTAATAGACCTGAATCCAGCCCTCAGCCATTGCCCTCTGATAGTTCTGCAGCAGATACTGCTTCCGCTCTGCCTTGACCAGCATCTCCTGATCGAAATACGCGTAGGAAGAGTGCAACGGATTGTTCAGCGAATCGCACGCAAGCTTCGCGCGGTCAATTGCGGATGTCAGGCTGACCTCATCACTATCGATCACATAAACGCCAACAGCAATCGGACGGGAATTTCCCCTATTCAATTTTGCAACATTTTCAAACACACTGCGGATATTCTGTTCCAACTTATCCGTCGACGCGCATGCTACAAAGTGATCACTGTTAAATCTTGCCGTATTCCTGACTCCGAACCGGCCGCGAATCAGCCAGCCCAGTCCACGGATCAGGGCATCGCCCGTCTCAAATCCGTTCAACGTCTCATATTCACGGAATCCGCTGTAGTCCATCCATAAAATCGCAGGAATCCTGTGTTCTCTCCTTATCTCGAGGATTCTCGCGGGAATGGTCTGCAGAAACCGGCTGACCGTCGGAAGTCCCGTCAGATCATCAAACTGATTGCGATGCAGGTCATTGTCAAGTGAAATTGTCCGCGAAAATGACTCTGATAACTGCAGTTCCTCCTGCCCTCCGTTCAGAATCCGGCTTTCATCTGTATATGAAAAATACGAAAATCTCACACCCTCTTTCCACACATGTCTCCCGACTGCATGAATGATATGATAATCCGGCTGATATTTATTCCGGTTGCGGTAAATAACATCATATTCCGTATCATCCCGCTCGAACCCGTATCCTTTTTCCGCAATTCTGGCGGCATCACCCGGGTGTATATCATGGTACAGGTCTCTCCGCAGCGCTTCCATCGCCTGTTCTCCCGAATCATACCCGAACAGTTTCAGAAATTGTCCTGAGAGAAATACCGGCATCATCTTCCCATCGACAGATTGAAATACACCCACCGCATTCGGAAGATTCTCAAGAATCTGCTGTTCTTCAGATGTTAATTTATATACGGCAACGCTCATCCGGCCGCCTCCAATATACACACCGTGACTCAAACCGGGCGCAGCCAGTCTGCTGACTGTATTGCAAGACAAAATTATTGCCATCTGTACCCGGACTGTCACTCGATCCAACATATTTTCACAGGATTAGTATATCACATTTTGTGGAAATGCGAATACAGGTTCCCAACCGTTATATTAAAAAGATTAATGTTTTTCTTTTCTCTTCTATATTTATCAGAAATTTCTGTATGTTAAGGCATGCAGAAATTCCCGAAGCATTCAGATGTAATTCATTCCGATTTCTAAATTTTTCTCATTTCAACCCGATGATACGACGATATTTTTTTAGCTGGATTTCTAATAGTGTAATTGCGCGATGCTGCTTCCAAAGGTCTTGACCAGAAGCCCTTTTTTCAGTTGATAGTTTTCCATGGATTTACCTCCTCCCATGTAACCGATTCATTGTTGAATTGAATCCCAAAACCATCATCCATCATAATTCCACGTGTTTTTCGAACCATCTCCCAACCATTCTAATCCTTCATATCATAAAGATTTAATAGTTCCGGCAACGTTGTCAATCCTCGTTTTCCTGGCTGATGCATCAGCCAAACACGGATTTTCTGCAAAACGGTCTTAAAACACCTGAGCAGGAGCATCGCTTTCCTTGTATATAGTACATGCAATTTGAAAAAGAGACAATCCGCGGAAACGGATTGTCTCTTTTTCAAATTCAGATAAAATTCTCCTCTGTCAGTCCTCGCGGTTCTCCAGCTGGATATATCTTCTGTGATGACCGACGTATTTATATGCCGGTCGGATGATCTTGCCTCCGTTGACCATTTCCTCGATCCGGTGAGCCGACCATCCCGATATCCGCGCGATCGCAAACAGCGGAGTAAACAGCTCTCTCGGAAAATCAAGCATAGAATACACGAAGCCGCTGTAGAAGTCGACATTTGCGCAGATCGGCTTTACGAGACGGCGCTTGTGAATCATGCACTCCTTTCCGATTCTTTCCACATTTTCATAGAGATGAAATTCGTCTTCCATGTCCTTCTCAATCGAGAGCTTCTTCGCGTATTCCTTCAGAATGACACATCTGGGATCTGAGAGCGTGTAGACCGCATGCCCCATTCCATAGATCAGCCCCGCGTGATCAAACGCCTCACGGTCAAGAATCTTGTTCAGATAGGCGCGGATTTCATCCTCATTGTCCCAGTTATGAACGTTCTCCTTGATGTCCTCAAACATCTGCAGAACCTTCAGGTTTGCACCGCCGTGCTTCGGTCCCTTCAGGGAGCCCAGGGAAGCCGCCACCGCGGAATAGCTGTCCGTTCCTGTAGAAGATACCACATGCGTCGTAAAGGTCGAGTTGTTGCCGCCGCCGTGCTCGGCATGCAGAATCAGAGCCGTGTCGAGCACCTTCGCCTCCAGCTGCGTATACTGACCGTCCGGATGCAGCATCTGAAGCAGATTTTCAGCGAGTGAAAGCTCCGGCTTCGGGTTTCGGATGATAAGGTTCTGCCCCAGATGATAATGTCTGTGCGTGTGGTAGCTGTACACGGCCAGAAGAGGCATCTTCGCGATCATGGATAGTGCCTGCCGCAGGATGTTCGGGATTGAAATATCGTCCGCATGCGCGTCATAGGAATACAGCGTCAGGATACACTTCTGCAGAGAATTCATCATGTTGTAGCTGGGTGCCTTCATGATGACGTCCCTGGTGAACTCCTCCGGAAGCTCCCGGTAGCTGCTCAGAATCTCAATAAAATCATTCAGCTGCTTTTCCGTCGGCAGTGATCCGAACAGAAGAAGATATGTGATCTCCTCAAAACCGAACCGGCGGTTTTTCATCCCGCCCACCAGATCATTGACATTATATCCCTGATAATACAGGCGCCCCTCTGAGGGCACCGACTCGCCCTCGTCGTTCAGCGTTGTTCCCATAACATCGGAAATCTCCGTAAGACCCGTCAGAACACCCTTTCCGGTATTATCTCTGAGGCCTCTCTTGACATCGTACTCCTGATACAGACTCAGATCGATCTTTCCGGATCTTCGGCTGAACTCAACCAGTTCTCTGATCTTGGCATCCTGTTCCGTTGCTGTAAAGCTCATAGACTCATATCCTCCCTGGTATGTCCTGTCAGGTGCCGACGTTCCGCCGGCAGATTGTAAAAAAGCGATTAACTCATGGCAGCACTGCCCGAATTAATCGCCTGATTAAGCCGGAAGTCGGATTCGAACCGATGACCCCTTCATTACGAGTGAAGTGCTCTACCTGCTGAGCTATTCCGGCATGTCCACATAAAAGTGGCACAACCATTATTATACATAATTTTACATAAAATTCAACATGTTTTTACTGTATAGCCTAATAAGTTGTGGGGCCAAGCCCCATTAAAAAAGCGCAAAAAACCCCTATCCAATCTAAACGTGCTTTTATGGGGTAAAATATCAAATGCTATGCGA